>CAUPVH010000385.1:0-2825 GCA_963514635.1 uncultured Prevotella sp.
CGATATGCACGGCCTTGCATTATGGCGTGTATTGTCTTTGCCTGTTGTTTGCCAATGCCAACGTGTCTTACACCGTGGGTTACGTGGTTGGCTTGTTGTGCAACTACGTGCTAACCACCTATTTCACCTTTCAAAGTAAGGCCACTCGCGGCAATGTTGCGGGCTTTGTGGCCAGTCATGCGGTAAACTATCTCATGGAGATTGGTTTGCTCAACCTTTTCCTTTGGCTGAACGTTAGCAAGTGGTTGGCACCAATCGTGGTGATGGCCATTGCGGTTCCAATAAACTTTCTGTTGCTGAATGTGGTGTATAAAAAGCGAGGTTAAGGGACAGCCTCACCCCAACCCCTCTCCAACGGGCGAGGGGAGTAATATGTTTGCCGATTATGGATGTGAACTTCGCCCCTTCATATTGTGTTAATTGTGGCTTTAAAGGTCTGTGCGAGGTCTAAGTGCATCACGTTATATGAACATTTCGGCAGGGCAAATGGGCTAATCCAAGCCTGTCTCAACCCAAATTGGGCATTCGATCCGGCATGCTAAGGATTTGTTAAAACGGTAAACACATTTTACAAAACGCGCTTTTTGGCCGAACCATTCTAGAAAAAAACACCTTGAAAAACCGATATAAAATGCGCCCGAGTGATAAAAACAGCAGCAAACATTGCGTGCTTTTCCCTCAACTTTTTGCCATTTACTATGCTTTTGCATTTCTCTTTGAAGAAAATTTGTGCCAGAATTGCATCCGCAACAACAAAAAATGCTGGCCAAAACGCTTGCTTTTGCATTGCATTTAGCATCAAAACGCATTGCATTTAGCACCAAAACGCATTGCATTTAGTACCAAAACGCATTGCAATTTGCACCAAAACGCAAGGCTTTTAGCACCAAAGCGCAGACAAAAGACATGAAAATCGGATGTAAAGGATTGTTTATAAACAAGTTAGCCCTTAAAGACAAAAAGCGGCTTGGCGGCTTTTGGCAGAGCACTTAGTTGTGCCCTGCGCCCCAATTGTATGCTAAAAAGGCCGTGTTTTGCGCTTTGTTTCTCGCAAATTGTTGTAAATCAGACTTTTATAAACTTGAAAAATACGCGCCAAATTTCGCCCCACGCCCAAAGATTTTACGGCGAGGGCACTCACAATGTTAAAGTTTGGTGCAAATATTTTACATTTTTATGGCTATTGTTCCTCATCATTGAATGGTTTTAGCGTTAAACACAAACGGGTACATTATAGCCTGTGCAGGTTTTGTTCGATTGTTTAGCATCTTGCCTGTCTTATCACTCCCCTCGGCCTTTGGTGAGCGTTTGTGGGTGAGGCTCATAATTCTTCACCATCATTTCCCAGCATAGCTTCAACCAAACGATAAGGCAGGGCAGGGCTTTGAGCGAGTAGGCTTGGATGTATTCGCGCTTGATGGCGCGCGGATAAAGGTCGGACGAGCCCATGCTCGACAGCAAGAAAACGAAGACAAGCAGCCAAATGTCGGCCTTGCCACGCTGCCAAGGGGCTGCAAAATACCATACGCACACGCCGCTAAGGGCAATGATGTACGAGCTAGACTCGCTCCCCGTACTGAAAAGCACCGTGAAAAGCAACACCGAGGCGAGCAAAGTCATGCGGAAACCCTCGTTGCGCCATTGCTTAAAACGAAGGTAGGGAAGGGCGAAAAGCACAAGGGCTGGGGCTAAAATCAGTAAGTCGCTGTATTGGGGGTTGCCCAACACGCGCCTAACCATGCCCAATGCCGAGATGTTTTGCGCCTCGGATGCCAAGTTTTCGCCGTTTTTCTCAACCAAACACACAAACCACTCGTGATATTGGCTCACCACATAGCCCGGACTACTGATAATCATCGGTGCAACGAACAACACAACACCCCAGAACAACAACGATAATACGAACTTGCCCTTATGCCGGGAGAAGAAGAAAAACGCCAAACCAACGATGCCATAGAGTTTAACGAAGGTGCCAAGCACGATGAGGCAGGCCGCCCAAAAGTCGCGTTCTTTCTCTATCAAGGCGTAACTGGCGATGATGATGGCTGCAATGGCGATGTTGAACTGCTGCATGAAGAGCGACGTGAGCAGTGTTTCGCTGCAAAACCAAAGTACGAACATCTGCTGCCAACTGCTAAATGTGCTCCGCGTTATGGCGAAATAGAGGGTTAGCGATAGGGCGATGCACCAAAACACAAGCCCTAGGGGTATGGGCATCAGCGCGAAGGGTGCTATTACGAACGAAAAAAATGGGCCGTAGTGGTTTACGTCGTAGTATTCTAGCGGATATTCTGCGTAGAGTGATGTTCCTTGCAGCGTATGCCAAAACACACCGCGGAAGATGCGGTAGTTGTTGTCGGTGCGATTGTATTTCAAGACGGCGGCAATAACCGATAACGCAATCCATAACCATAGAATTGTGCGGCGGTCGTGAAAGAAGGGTTTGGCCAAAAACGCCTTAGCTTTTGTTGTGATGTTGGATGACATGTTTTTGAGGTGGTGAGTATTTGAGTTTATAAGTTTCTGAGTTGTTATTTGAGGTGGTGAGTTTTTGAGTTTATGAGTTTCTGAGTTGTTATTTGAGGTGGTGAGTTTTTGAGTTTATGAGGTGGTGAGTATTTGAGTGTGCGAGTTTCTTGTTTTTCAAGCCTTTTATCTGGACTTATTTGCGTTATATTTCTTAACGCGGAGTTGAGAACTCAAAGGCTTACTATCTCATAAACTCAAATACTCACCACCTCATAAACTCAAGAACATACCATTCGCCACACGGTTGCGATGAGCGTAGTCATTACAATGCCTAGGGCTAATGGCAACAAAGTGGC
>CAUPVH010000386.1:0-2820 GCA_963514635.1 uncultured Prevotella sp.
GCTTACACGGGTCCGAAGAACTCACTGAACAATGCGAGCGATGCGACGGCAGCCAGCGCACAATGGCAAATAAGCATAGACAGCGAGGGAAATGCTGTTATCACGAACAAGCAAGCCACCGTACGTATGATTAACTACAATGGCAGTGACCCGCGTTTTGCATGATATACAAAGTCGAACAAACAAAAACCCGTTCAGCTGTACGTATCAACCGCAACGACAGACATCCGTAACCTGCCGCAAGCAGAAACAAATTTGGTGAACGTTTATTCCATCGACGGCCGCTTGTTGCGCGCCAATGTGCAACAAGACGAAGCCTTAACGGGTCTGCCCAAGGGCATGTACATTGTTGGAACAATGAAATACGTGGTGAGATAAGGCAAAAGCGTGTGGCGTAAGTGCACCGCTTTATCTGTACGCGGCCGACAACGAGAACGCCTTGTTACGTTTGTTCGTAACAGAACGCTAGCCATCTCGAAACGAACTAAGCAGCCAGAACTGCCCCAACGTTGCGTTGTTGTTAGCCTGCCGACATCCAATGTCGCAACAGCAGGCTAACAACAACGCAACAATAAAAGTCAATAAAAATATTTTTTAGAACCAGCCTATACGGAGAAAGGCATCATATCTAGATGCCCCACACCACTCCTTATTATATATAGGCGCACAAGTGCATACCCATCAAAGCGCATTTGATGAGCGTGCGCAATCGTGGCGTGGACGTTATACCACGCCCATTTACTTCCGTCTTACTTGTCGCATACCCCTCATCGCCCGCTTCTTGGTGGGCACACACACCTTGTTCATCTGCCAATTAACCTCTAATAGCAAAGGCGCAGAGATGGAAGTGGCCTCTTCTCCATTCAAGTTCAAAAGCAATTTGAGATGTTTCTCGCGAAATTCCTGCAACAGTTCTTTCCTTTTGGTTGCTGCTGTTTGCGATACAAACAAGGCTGTGTAGGCACTGCGCAACATCTCAACAGACGTTAGTCGCGGTGCTTGGGAGTAGCTCCAACCGTCTATTTCCATTAACGCATGTTTCCATAATTCAAAAACTTCCTCGCAAAACTTATCCCTTTTGTCCTTAATGTTGACGCCCAACATGCGGCCACGTTCGGCATCAAAGAGCCAATAAGGGGGGTGCCAAAGATGTTTTTCCACAAAGTTCAGCGTACGAGGCGCCACGGCAGGCGGCTCGACGACGAAGATAAGCGAGTCGGCAGCGGCGAGGCGCAAGCCAATAAAGTGCGCCATTACCTGCCGCAGCATGTCGAAATAGTGTTCTACAAGCCCTTCTTGTCGGTTGCGAAAGCTGTAACGCTCCACGCTGTCGCGCCAAACCCAAATAGATGAGTCGGCACATAGCAGGCGTAAGTTCTCCATTCCTTGTGCATTAACGGCCAAATGGTCGTTCCCCAAGTCTTCTGCTTGCGCCATAACGTCCAGTCCGTCGCGAAAAGCCAGCAGGCTATCGGCCAGGCATTTCTTCGCCCACTGTGCGCGGTTAGCCGCTCTTTCGGCCGCATCCTTACCAGGAAAAAGGCGGTAAGCCCATTCAATCGCCCAGCGGTCGTACACGCCAAGCCGTGCAATGCGGTTGCGCAAGCTAGCCTTATCCGTTGGCCGAAGGGCGTAATTGCACCGCACGTAGTCCATTATCGAGGTTGTTATGCCGTTGCGCGTGAGGAAAGCGTCATTGCGAAGACTGTCAATAGAGAAGTGCGCCGAACCCAAAAAGTTGTGTTCTAGCCCCAAAGTGTGGCCCACTTCGTGCGTAAGAACCAACTCAAGCAACACGTTCATCACCGAATCGGGCAGGTTTGGCTGTCGTCCCACGGGGTCGTTGGCTCCACATTGCACAAAATACCATTGTCTAAGCAGGTCTAACACCCCGCTAAACACCCCTATATGGCAGCCCACCACCTCGCCAGCGCGCGGTTCGCACGGCGTAGGGCCATAGGCATTGCGGAAAGTTGACTCTTTCCAAGAGATAAACGGCACGCCAATATCGTAGGGGCAGAAGTCGGAATTGGCCGAATCGGCTGGCGCAAGCTGTGCGTCGATGGCGTTTTTAAAGCCTGCCTGCTCAAATGCCGGCTGCCAATTGCGCACGGCCTGCATTACGGCAGCACGATATTGCGGCGGCATTTGGCGGTCTACATAAAACACGATGGGGCGTACGGGTTCTACTAGTTCGCCGTTTAGGTAGCGTTGGCGCAACGCAGGCGGCACTTCCAACCGCCAACGCTTAACGAAAGCGCGCCGACGAGGTGCTCGATTCGCATCGTAACATGTGCGATTGATGCGAAAAAAGGCTCTAGAATGCGCCTCAACAGGCTCTATTGGCTGTTTAGGCAGCAGTGCAATGCACACGCCCGTTCGCCAATAGTCGGCTTGCGAGGTTGTATCGTCAGACTCCGTATCACGAAACAGCGACTTCCGTTCGTACTTACGCAAAATCTGAAACAAGAAACGGTCGGGCTTTACGTCTATCCGTTCAACCTTATCAAACTGCTTTTGCTTTTCGCCCAGTCGCAAATCGTAGTAAGCAATGCCCAGGGAAAATAGCGAAAAGTCTTTAAACCACTGCCCCACCTCTACCAAAAGGCTGTTGGGCGAGCGTTGCACGATGGGCAAGCGGTCGTAAAGTCGGGTGGTGGCACTTTGCAAAGCCAGGCGCGAAAACACCGAAGTGCTGTCTGTCAACATGCGCCCATGCTGCGGATGCGTAATCCATAGCTTGTCGGTATGCTCCTCTATACCGAAGAAAACAGGGCCAATCATGTCGCCGGCATACCCCCATTTGGGTCCTTCCTTGGT
>CAUPVH010000387.1:0-2808 GCA_963514635.1 uncultured Prevotella sp.
TAGTTGAAACGCGCATAATCCATAATAGAGGCAGAAGTGCCGCCCATGCGACTGGTGAAGTGGGGTGAACGCAACGAATCAGTGGGGTAAGCATCAGATGCACGCATGTTGTGTCGCAGTCCTAACGAGTGCCCAACCTCGTGGCAGGCCACAAAACGTGCGGCTGCACCAATGAGACTGTCGGGCATAACGGGTTGGCGCGCAGCGCGGTCGTAGGCAGACGTCTGCACCATCAGCCACTCTTTGAGCAGCGAACGAACGTTATGCCACCAGATAACATCGGCTTTGAGAATTTCTCCTGTGCGTGGGTCGATGACCGATGGCCCCATTGCGTTCGCTTTCTCCGAGGCATCGTATGTCAATACTGAGTATTTCACGTCGTCGCCCTCGGCAGCCATGCTGTCGGTATACTCTTTTACCTGGACGGCATCTTTAAAGCCAGCCCGTTCAAAGGCGCGGTTCCAATCCAAGATGCCACGTTCGATGTAAGGCCGAAGGTTGCGCGGTACGGTGCGGTCTATATAAAAGGTGATGGGCTTAATGGGTTCTACCATTTCGCCGCGCAGGTAGGCGGCGGTGTCGGTGGGTTCTAATCGCCAACGCGTGATGTAGTTTCGGGTGGTTACCTCTGGCTGATAGTCGCCATATTGCAGTCGGGGAGTGGTGAAATAGCCCACACGCTGACTCTCTGCGCGACCCATCATGGGGTGTTGGGGCAGCAGAATGAGCGACGAACTCACCACAACAGTGATGTTGGTTTTGCTCTTCCCCTCGTGAACAACGGTGGTAAGTTCAGATGTGGCCGCAACATTTCCCTCGTAAGCCTTCATGCTCAGGATGTTCGATAGCTCGCTGTTGGCACTTGTGCCGAGATTGATGAGGTTGAACACGTCATTCAAACTGTTGTCCTTACCATTGAACAGGTCGGTGACTTTAACCACTACCGAGGCAGAGTCTTTACTCACGCCCTCTACCTTTAAACTGGCAATAAGTGGGTTGATGTAATTATCGCGTACCGATAAAGCCATCGCGTGCCACTCTTTTACTTCGGGCGTGGGACGTTGTTCGCGGATGTTCAATCGGCCGAGTTGCCGTTCCCACTCAAACACGATGGTCTTGTTTTCGTAGTTTATGCCCTTGTTTACGCCCGCCTCGTTTAGTTCGGCTGGCACTTGCAGCAGTTTGTTTGATACTAGGAATTGCCTTCCAAGCAGTTGTTTCGGCACTTCAAGATAATACTGGTTGTCTTTCTTGATGACGTTCATCACGCCTTGCAAAGCCAATGTGTCGCGCCCAGTGAGCTTGTGATAGTCTGATGGGGCGGGAGTCTCTTTTTTCTTCTTGCGCGAGAACCACGAAGGCTCGTACAATCCGAATGTACTTGACAGAGCGGGGATGGAAATACTAACTGCTAAGTATGCAATTAAAAGCGTTGTTTTCTTCTTCATTTCTATAATGACAGTTTAACTGTTCAACTGACCTCTGCTGAATATATTGACAGAATTGTTTTCCGTGTAAATGCAAAAGTAATAAAAAGTAAACGAATAACTGCACTAAAACCAACAAAAGTAAGGATTATGCGCATTTCTTTTCCTAAATGTTTCTAATAGCAGCCGATTGTAGGACGTGATGATAAGAAAAAGCGTCATTTCGACAATGTGTACCTCGCCAATCTGCTTACGCTTACAAGCATAAACCTTTCAATAATACAATTAAAAGTGGACTAGCCTGTACAAACTCTGTGCAACAAGCAAAAAGCAAGTGCTTTCTTTGGCTAGACAGCACCTTTTTATTACCTTTGCATGGATAACAAGAGTTGTTCGGGACAATAGCAAATAAAGGGAGTTCGGGGAATTTTAGCTGTAACCTAATCGTTACCCTTTCCTCATTCCAGTTTTATTAAGTATAATCAGAAAGATAAAGAACCTACTCTTTTACCCCTTCAAAAACATTATTGAAAGAAATGAGATCGTTAAAAGAATTGTTTAGGATAGGCAAAGGTCCTTCGAGTAGCCATACAATGGGACCACAAAAAGCATCACAGATATTTAAAGAACGCAATCCGCAAGCGGCTAGCTTTGAAGTTACCCTTTATGGTAGCTTGGCTGCAACGGGTAAAGGCCACATGACCGACGCCATCATCGTTGAAACGCTTGAACCCACTGCGCCTGTTGAACTTGTTTGGCAACCTTCGGTGTTTTTGCCCTTCCATCCTAACGGCATGAAGTTCGTTGCAAAAGATGCCAAAGGAAACCCCGTTGACGAGTGGACGGTGTATAGTATTGGCGGAGGTGCGCTCTCTGAGGGAAAGAAAGAGGGCGACTTGTTCGACACGAAGGACATATACGACATGAATTCGCTAACGGACATTATGCGATGGTGCGAGAAAAGCGGCAGAAGTTATTGGGAATATGTGGAACAATGCGAAACAGCCGACATCTGGGATTATCTTCACGAGGTGTGGACCGTTATGCAGGCAGCCGTCGAACGCGGACTTAATCGCGAGGGCGTGCTGCCTGGTCCGTTGGGCTTGCCACGTAAGGCGGCTACCTATTACGTAAAGGCCAGCGGGTATAAGCAAACATTGCAAACACGCGGCTTGGTTTATGCCTATGCCTTAGCCGTGAGCGAAGAGAATGCGTCGGGCGGAACCATCGTTACTGCGCCCACTTGTGGTGCTAGTGGTGTTTTGCCTGCGGTTCTTTACCATTTGTCAAGGGGTCACAACTTTTCCGAAACGCGTATCCTACACGCTTTGGCCACGGCAGGCCTTTTTGGCAACGTTGTTAAAAAGAATGCCTCTATCTC
>CAUPVH010000388.1:0-2808 GCA_963514635.1 uncultured Prevotella sp.
TTTGTTGCCCGCGCGCCTTACCGCAACTTTCAACGCATAGAACTAGCCGCACCCGATGGCGGTGCGCCACGTTTTTCGCTTTTCCGCACCCTTTGGTGGCTGCATAGTGGCGAATTGTTTGGACTTGCGGGCAAGCTTGTTGTGGATGTGGTTGCGCTGGTACTTATTTTCCTTTGTCTTTCGGGAGTGGTTTATTGGCTGTTGCCCCACATCGGAAAGAAAGCGCACACCACTGCAAGGCAATGGCTGTTTTCGTGGCACGACCGCATCGGCCGACTAACAATCGTACTCACCCTGCTTGTCTGCATCACGGGCTGGTTTCTTCGTCCGCCCCTGCTTTTGTTTGTGACCAATGTCAAAGTGCCTGCCATTCCGCTAACCAAAACCAGCAGCAACAACCCGTGGTACGACAAACTGCGCTCGCTGCGTTGGGACGAACGCATGCACGATTGGCTACTTTACACCTCGGATGGGTTCTACTCGCTGGCCACACTCACGGAACAACGAAAAAAACTAGCCGTTCAACCGCCTGTAAGCGTAATGGGATTGAACGTGCAAAAAACGGTGGACGGCGATTATTGGCTGCTTGGCTCGTTCAGCGGACTGTGCATTTGGCAGCGTAGTACGGGGATGGTAATCGACTATTTCACGGAGCAACCGGCCATAGCCGTGCAAGGTCCGCGTGTCGGAGCCAATGCCGTGGCAGGTTTCAGCTGCGATTTCGGTCCAAACGAATACGTAGTTAACTATTCGGCAGGCACCGATTTTGCCCCCATGCCCCAATGGATGTCTTCGTTGCCGATGTCGCTCCGCAACGTTGCATTAGAGATACACACGGGTAGGATGTACACTTTCTTAGGCTCGATGTCGGTTGTGTACATCTTTATCGTGGGCATGGCCATACTTTGGTGTTTGTGGACAGGCAGGAAAATACGCGTGCGAATAAAGAAAAAAGAGGAATAAGCGTAGGCATCGAGGCTTAAAAACGCCACTTATTTATCTCTCCGTTCTGTCTCTGTTCCGCCCTTTTCCTCGCCTTTAAATGCAATAACTAAATTATATTTTACAGCTACAATTTTGCCATAAATGCTGCCTGGAATCCATTTGGGCATCATTTTAGCAACTCTTAATGCCTCTTTATCTAATGCCGGATGCACGCTGCGAGCTACTTTAAAATGCGTTAGTTCGCCGCTGGTTTCCACTGTTACGCCGATAACAACCCTGCCTTAACGTCCTTTGCCTCATCAGGCTGTCGCACTTCTTTCTTTAAAAACTCCATCAGTGCCTTATCACCGCCAGGGAATTGTGGAGGTATTTCAAAAATTTCACACATAACACGCTGGGTTTGCTCGGCCTTAGTAGTTGCCGACTTAACTTGTTCGGGCTGATTTCGTTTCTTATTCTTGCCTTTCCCGCCTTGTGCATTGGCATTAAGGCAGGCCAAACACATTGCCATTACAAGCCATAGCTTGCAACGACATACGGAATAAATGCTCATTGTTCGCATAACTACCTCCTTTGGTTTATGGTTTCAACTACGATTATCGCTTAATAAGGGTTGTTTATCAACCCTTTGCAAGTTTTCTATCCTTTAAAACGCCACATATTTATCTCAACGTTCTGTCTCTGCTCCGCCCTTTTTAATCACATAAAAAGGAATGCCCATACAGACTTTCAAGCGTGCCAGTTTGCCCTTACGTTTGCCGGGAATCCAAGCCGGCATCTTTTTTACAACGTTAACAGCCGCTTTATCTAATGCAGGATGCACGCAACGAAGGAGCCTAATGTCTGTTATTTGGCCGTCTTCCTCCACAAAGAAAGACAATAGCACCCTGCCCTTAACGTCTTGTACCTCTTCCGGATATACCTTTTCTCTATCTATAAAGGCCTCCAAAGCCTCTTCGCCACCCGGGAACTTGGGCTTTGCATTGTCTTCATCGCGGAAAACACGCGGCCTATGTGCTGGCGAAGTCCTGAACTTTGGCTTAACAAAAAGGGAGTAAGGGGGCCACCACACGCTGTCTTTTCTGCCTTGTGCATCGGCATTAAGGCACACCAAACACATCGCCACAACAAGCAATAACTTGCAGCGAAATGCAGAACAAATAACTGTCGTATACATAACTACCTCCTTTGGATTGTGGTTTCAACTGCAAATATAGCAAAAATACAGGTTAGCCATTCGCTTTTTATGATGTTTTTATATAGAAATAACTGCGTAACACAAAAGCATACAACGCCGAAACATGATAAATCCAACACGCCAGTAAGTAAAAAGAGCGGATAAAGCCTTGGAACTTTACAAGATGTTTTTTATCTAAAACAAAACGACAACGGGTTACATATAAAGCTTTGTGCCAACAACCTGGGTTGTGGTTGCTGGCACAAATGGTTGTGCTTTGCAGGTTTGCTAAGCACCGATACGAGTAATTTAAAACGCTTTTGTGGTGTTCCGATTCGTCAAAGACCTATTCTTGCTGTCGTGGGTCAAACTCTTCGCTGGGTACAACAGCCCATGCAACAAGATAAACCAACACGCCAGAGAAGGCTGTGGTAAAGGTGGCGAGAGCGTAAACCAGGCGAACCAATGTGACATCCCAGTCGAAATACTTGGCGATGCCCCCACAAACCCCTGCTATCTTGCGGTCTCTTGAACGATATATCCCTTTATTTGTATTCATGCTGTTTATGCTTTTGTTTAATATTTAGACGTTTGGGAGGGGATAAAAGTTGCATGCCAGAGGATAAAAAAAGGTGTCGGTACAGCGAACAAAGTTCCAATAAGCCCAACACGCCTCACCGCATTCA
>CAUPVH010000389.1:0-2788 GCA_963514635.1 uncultured Prevotella sp.
TGGTTTCGGACTTAAACACAGGTTCGTCAAGGCAAACAACCTTGTCTACCAACTGCGAATTGCGCAAGGCCGACAAGGTTTTGCCTGCCTGCGACTCATCTATATAAGGTACGAAACAAGTTATTTTCTTCATATCGTTGTTATTTATTAGTTTACGAGTTATTTTGAGGAAGGAGTTAAGGAGTTAAGCCAAATGCCTTGACGGCGTTAGCCATTTTTTCACCTTTTCACTCTTTCACCTTTTCACTTTTTCCCCTTTTTCTCTTCTCCGGTAAACGAAGTGATGTGCCTAGCCTTCTTCCCATCCCCTTTGGGGTCGTGCGAAATGTCTTCGTGGGGCTGCCGCATAAAGAAATCGACGATGGTTTTCATCAGTTTCTCGCGACAGAAGGCCTGTGTGATGCTCTCGAAAGGGAACCCCATAACGAACGTTTTGTAGCTACCTTGCGAGGCAACGGCCGCACTGAGGTTGTTTTCGGGATAGCGCATCACGGTATACCCCGTTGAGTCGGCCGCCTCGATAGCGTCGGGCGACTCCACTATATATTGCTCCGAGTTCAGCGTGTTGGCGTAGTTCATCTCGCCCACGCCTAGTTGTAGTGGCGAACGCACCATGCGAACACCACCCGTAAGGGCAGCGCGCGAGTTGCGCCACTTATATTTAAACACCTCTGTGGCAAAGCGTTGGTCGCTCTCTAAGGGCTTGGCCAGCGGGTTACACCAAAGGTCGCTACCCACGTATGCACCCGAAACAAACAGGTGAACGCCACGCTGTGCATACTCCGCCAAAGCCTTTTGCACCTTCGCATCAAAGGTTTTAAACATCAAGGGGCGCACATTTCCGCGTCCCATCTTGGTTTGGCACTGCTTACCCAGTATGTAATCAACAAATACGTAGCCGTCTTCCGCCTTGTCTAAGCACTCGTTAGCACACGATTCAAAGCTCAACCCCGCCTTCAATATGGCCTCGCCGTGCAGCGCGGGATAGTCGAACGTGTTTCCAGCAATCACCTTTGTCTCCTCATTTCCATAGCTATCGCCGTATCCGCCTGAGTCGTCGTCAAGCCAAGGCAAGGTTCTGTTAAACTCTTTTTGGCTCCCCGTGTAGCTGATGTCTTGCAGATAAGGCACGCCGTGGTCGATGTTGTCGAGGAAACCGGCATATAAAGTGTCGGCAGGCGCAGGTGCAACAAAGTCGGCAGGCGCACAAACGCGGTCGAATCCGTTTACCACTAACGCCTTCTTTCCCATGCTGGCCGAGCATCGCGCCACGGCCATCGTCTCAGAAGGAAAGCTCTTTCCGCCCTTGTTCACGGCCTCAACGCGGAAACTACACACCACATCGGCAGGAATGCGAGCCACATATCGGTTGCGTTTCACCACCTTGCCGTTATCGAATGCGCCGTTACCCAGACGGGTATAAACAATATATCGGTCGGGCATGGCCGATGGTTCCAGCGTGTCGGCCACGGCGTTCCACGTCAGTTCCACTTGGTCTCTGCCTTTAAGCGATGCCGAAAGATGGTCTACGGGCAAGGGTGCAACAATGGGCGTTTGCCCCCGTTGGGCGCATATAAAGCGCAACATGCCCTTATAAATGGCCCTGCTCACGGTGAAACGAAAGCGCGGGTCGAGGCCATAACGCATGTCGGCGAAATTCTGATGCGAAAGCAATTCGAGCAACATGGCAGGAACGCGCGGCGTGCGGGCCTCGAAATACGAGGCATCACGACTGCCGCGACTGTTCCAAAGCGGCTCATACAGTGCGCGAATGTCGTTTAATATGCTGTTTTGCACGCTCTCGGTAAGGTCTTTACAAAGGTATCGCGAGGCACCATTGGCAAACACACTGTCGTAACTCTGGGTGTAATATATGCCCAATGTGCCGATGGTGCGGTCGTCTTTGGTAACGCCTGCATCGCTGTGGAAGGCCAAAGATAGGTCGATGGGCACGTTAAGTCCCTGCCCTTCGGGATAGCTTTGCGAGCCGCCAGCAAGCCAATTCACCCACATTCCCCGACTTTTATAATCGTCGGTATAGTCGTTTTCGCCATGCGATTCCGAGTAAACGCTGTCTGGCACGCCAGCCCATTGCAGCCAATAGCGTGCTGCCTCGGTAAAGCGAGGGTAGCCACTAACGTCTGGTCGGCCGATGTTACCCATGCCGCCGCCAAACTTTACGCCGTCTGCCGTCACCACTTCGCCCACTTTCCCCGTGTTGTTGCTTAGGCAAACACGATGTTTTTGGCCCGCCTTGTCATCGAAAACAAACTTGCCAAGGTAAATCCAAGTGCCGCCACCCATCTGCTGGTTCACGCGAAAATGGCTCTCTCCGCCTTGGTGATACACCGTGTAATGTGCCGTGGCAGTACTCCCTGGAACGGTTTTATACGATATGTAAACAGCATATTCGCCTGTCTTTGGCACGTTTGGCACCCATTCGGCAAGACTCTCCTGCCCTTTCTTTATCGACTGAATGGTGCGGAACGTGCCATCGCGGAAAGGATTTTGAAAATCGGTGTACACCTTATGCCGATAGGCAAAGCCTTCGCCCTGCCCCTGTTGCCATGTTTGTTGGCCGTTGCGCTCCTTATATATGGTGTGCGGCGACAATGTGTTGGCATCGTTATCCACCACCACTTCGTGCGTGTTCCAATCTCTTTCGCGCGGCACCAGCACGTTTGCACCTGCATTTTCGAGCATGGGCACGAGGAAAGGCAACACGTAACTCTGCGTGTAGAGGTCCTCCACGGTTTGCAACAGGCGTGCGCGCTGCCACTCCCAGCGG
>CAUPVH010000390.1:0-2786 GCA_963514635.1 uncultured Prevotella sp.
GAGCCGGTTTTGCCTTGCTTTTCCAGGCAGTTTTGCTTGTTCAGCCCTGCTTGTAGGCTTACAAGTTTCCTGGCTTATCTTGCCCGACGCCCCCTTCAACACCGCCTGTTCACGGTTCTATCGTTCAGCTGGCCTGCTCTTGCAAGCCCGACTTGTCTAGTTGTTCTCTGGCATATTGCAAAGTAACATCGAATTGTTTCACCTTCTTCGACGGCACTTCGAACATGGCATCCATCATCACGGCCTCTACAATAGAGCGCAATCCGCGTGCGCCAAGCTTGTACTCCACGGCCTTATCCACGATGTAGTCTAGCGTTTCAGTGGCGAAACTCAGTTTGATGCCGTCCATCTTAAACAGCTTTTCGTACTGTTTGATGATGGAGTTCTTCGGTTCAACCAAGATTCGGCGCAAGGCCTCGCGGTCTAATGGGTTGAGATAAGTAAGCACGGGCAGACGACCAATGATTTCGGGTATCAGTCCAAACGACTTCAAGTCTTGCGGCAGAATGTATTTCATCAAGTCGCCCTTGTCTATCTTGCGCACGTTCTGCACCGAGTTGTAGCCCACCACGTGCGTATTAAGCCGCTGTGCAATCTTCCTTTCGATGCCGTCGAATGCTCCCCCGCATATAAACAAGATGTTTCGCGTGTCTACGTGAATGTAATCTTGGTCGGGATGCTTACGTCCACCCTTTGGCGGAACGTTAACCGTGGTTCCTTCCAGCAGTTTCAGCAGTCCTTGCTGCACGCCTTCGCCACTCACGTCGCGCGTTATGCTGGGGTTATCGCTCTTTCGGGCAATCTTGTCAATCTCGTCTACGAAGACGATGCCGCGTTCGGCGGCCGCCACATTATAATCGGCCACCTGCAACAGTCGGCTAAGTATGCTCTCAACATCCTCGCCCACATATCCCGCCTCGGTAAACACCGTTGCATCTACGATGGTAAACGGCACGTCGAGTAGCTTGGCGATGGTTCGCGCCATGAGGGTTTTTCCCGTCCCGGTGCTACCCACCATGATGATGTTGCTTTTCTCTATCTCCACGCCATCGTCGCCAACGGGCTGTTCCAAACGCTTATAATGGTTGTAAACCGACACCGAAAGATACCGCTTAGCCTCGTCTTGCCCAATGATATATTGGTCTAGATAAGCCTTGATATCCATCGGCTTGGGCACGTTTTTCAGCGCATCGCCTTTCTTTCCCTTAGCGGGCTGCGCCTTCGAGGCATTGGCCGACTGCGTAATTTCGTAGGCCTGCTGAGCGCAACTGTCGCAGATATACCCGTTTAGGCCTGCTATGAGATAGTTTACATCTTTTTCGCTTCTTCCACAGAAGCTGCATACATTTTTTGACATCTATTATTTTCGTTAGTTAACGGCCTGCATTTCATCCCCTCGCCGCCTTGCCTTCGCCGTCTGTGTAAAGACAAATCTGCCCACCAACGGCCAATGCCGAGTGAAGGCGAAAGGGCTGTTGGCGTGGGCGGCATAAGCACACCCACGCGCAAAGAGCCGTTTTAATGTCACTTCTTCACCAGCACCGAGTCGATCATTCCATACTCCTTGGCCTCTTCGGCGTTCATCCAGTAGTTACGATCAGAGTCGTTCCACACCTTTTCAAAGGGCGTATGCGAATGGTTAGATATGATGGTGTAGAGTTCTTTCTTAAATTTAAGTATTTCTTTTGCTTCGATTTCGATGTCGGAGGCCTGTCCTTGCACGCCGCCCAACGGCTGGTGAATCATCACCCGGCTATGGGGCAGTGCCGAACGCTTACCCTCTTGGCCCGAAACGAGCAACACGGCGGCCATCGATGCGGCCATACCCGTGCATATCGTAGCCACATCGCTAGATATAAACTGCATCGTATCGTAGATGCCTAGCCCAGCCGTAACACTTCCGCCGGGGCTGTTGATGTAGATAGAAATGTCTTTTCCCGCGTCGGCAGAGTCGAGATACAGCAATTGCGCTTGCAGCGTGTTGGCCGTATAGTCGTTAATTTCGGTGCCGAGGAAGATGATGCGGTCCATCATCAGTCGCGAAAACACGTCCATCTGCGTAACGTTCAGTTGGCGTTCTTCCAAGATATAGGGATTGAGGTAAGCCGCTTGGGCCTTCATCACGTCGTCTACCACCATCCCGTTCATGCCGAGATGACCCGTGGCATACTTTCTAAAATCGTTCATATTCGTACTAATGTCCTTTCTTGATGATTGCGGTTCAGTGACGTTTGGCCACCCACTCCGCTTGTTTGAACAACAAAGTTAATAAAAAATTGTCTACTCCAAAAATATTAAGGGTATTTTTCAATGCCCCATTTCGGTGGTATGCGCTGGCCGCGATGTCGCCACGTGGGCACACCTATTATATAAGGTGTGTTCCGTTATTTAATAAAAGGCATACTTCAAACAAAGGCTTTGTAGCTTGTTGGCCAACATACAGACACGCAACATGAACGTACACAATATTAATACGCCAAGTGTTGCAAGATTGGAAAGAAATGTCTAACTTTGCTATACTTAATTAAACAAGAAACTTCACCACGCATATCATCAACACAAAAGAATTTCGAGCCAACCAGAAGAAATACTTCGACTTGGCAATAAAAGAAGACGTAATTATACGAAGGGGGCGGAAACAGGCCTTTGTCCTTGTGCCTTTGGATGGTGATGAGTATACAATTACGCCCGAATTGCAAGCGCGGATAGACAAGGCAAGGGAGCAATACGAAAAGGGTGACTTTGTTAGATGCTCTACAAAAGACGAACTTCGCGCACACCTCGCT
>CAUPVH010000391.1:0-2785 GCA_963514635.1 uncultured Prevotella sp.
CGGCCGAGCAGCTTACGCCCATGCCAACGGGACACGATGCACCATGCCTTGGCAGGCGTACCACGCGTATGTCGTGGGCGAAATACTTACCGCCGAATTGTGCGCCAAGCCCAATTTTGTAGGCCTCGTCTAGCAATTGTTTCTCCAATTCCACATCGCGGAAGGCACGTCCTGTTTCATCGCCCGTAGTGGGTAGCGAATCGTAGAAGTGGGTTGAGGCCAACTTCACGGTAAGCAAGTTCTTTTCGGCACTCGTTCCGCCGATAACGAAGGCGATGTGATATGGCGGACAAGCTGCTGTTCCTAGGCTTTTCATCTTGTCGATGAGGAAAGGCACCAGCGTTCCTGGGTTTTGCAGCAAGGCCTTTGTTTGCTGGTAGAAGTAAGTTTTGTTGGCCGACCCGCCGCCTTTCACCACGCAAAGGAAACGATATTCTTTGCCTTCGGTGGCCTCGATGTCTATTTGTGCAGGCAGGTTGCAGCGCGTGTTCACCTCATCGTACATGTTGAGGGGTGCGTTTTGCGAGTAGCGCAGGTTCTCTTCTGTGTAAGTCTTGTACACGCCCTTAGAGAGTGCCTCCTCATCGCAAAAACCAGTCCACACGTGTTGTCCCTTTTCGCCGTGTATGATGGCCGTTCCCGTGTCTTGGCAGAAAGGCAATTTGCCCTTTGCCGCCACTTCTGCATTGCGAAGAAAGGTCAGTGCCACATACTTGTCGTTGTCGCTGGCTTCGGGGTCTGTAAGTATTTTTGCAACTTGTTCGTTGTGTTCGCGCCTTAAAAGGAAGTTAACATCGCGGAAAGCGGTGTTGGTGAGCATCGTCAGTGCCTCGGGAGACACTTTCAAAATCTCGTTTCCTTCAAATTCGCTAACCGATACGCCGTCCTTAGTGAGCAGGTAATACTCTGTTTCGTCTTTGCCTAACTGAAACATGGGAGCGTACTTAAATTCGGGTGTTTGTGCCATAATGTTTGTATTTATATTTAATAGGGAACTATGGAATTAAGAAGTTAAGGAGTTAAGGCATGTTCTAAAAAATCCCCGCAAAGGTTCAATTGTTGTTCCTTGTATTGCTCTTTACTGTCTTTTTGCTTTTATCTGAGCATCTTTTGCTTTCTCTTTCAGTCACATAGTTCACCATGCTCCTTCAAGAAGTAAGCAAAACCTGCTCAGCTAAAAAGTTAAAATACAGCAAAGGTAATTTTTAGAACCGGCCTTAAACCAATGGCTTTTGGGGTCTCCAAGTTCATGTGTTTGCAGGCTCATTAGCCTTTGGCCGCATAAGTATGTAAGTTCATTGCGCATGCGAGGAATGAATGAACAACCCCACAAACTTATGAACTTACAAACTCAGCATCTCCCAACCTCACTACTTAATATCCAAATATCTCTTGGGTTGTTAGCTTTTTAATCTTGCCAATCTTCTCCAATCCCTTCATGTCGAGGTTTTTCTCGTCGCCAAGGATGAGGTAGCGCAGGGGCTTTTTGGCCATTGTCCGCTTTTCAAATTCAACCATCTCTTTGAGCGTAATCTTGGGCAGCGCATTGTAAATGCGTTCTTTGATGTCGAAGTCTAGCCCTAGGCGGCGTGCTTGCAGATAAGCGTTGATGATGCCAAACTTCGTTGTACGTTCGGTGGCGATGCGTTTCATCGAAGCCTGTTTGGCCAGCTCGAAGGCCTTATCGCTTTGCGGCATCTCATCGATAATGCTGTTAAAGGCGCGCACGCAGTCCATCATTTTGTCGTTCTGACTGATGATATTGGCTTGTAGCGACTCCGTTTCGCCTACTCTCGAAGGTGTGTTATAGCGTGCAGAGGCACTGTATGCCAATCCGCGAGTTTCCCTTAGCTCTTGGAAAACGATGCTGTTCATACCCGTTCCAAAGTATTCGTTAAACAGGTACACCATCGGACGCTGTTCTAAGTTCCAGCCTTTTCCGCTGTTGTTGTACAGCATCATGTAGATGTTTTTGGCTTCGTAGGGTGCAATCCACACCGCGTTTTCTTTGGTTTGCACCTTGGTGTAGGCCTTGTTTTGTGGTACGTTGGCCAGTGTCTTGCCGATGGCGTGATTTTCGTCAACTGCTTTTACCAGTTCTTCGGGGGTAGATTGTCCGCAATAAAGCACCTCGTGCTTGTAGTTCCGCAGGCCTTTAAGCAGGTTGAGCAGGCTTTGCGGGTTAGTCTTGTCTAGCTCGGCGTTGGTCATCACGTTACGAACGGTGTTGTATGGGCCATACATGCCGTAAGCCGCGAGAGCCATGAAGTTGGACACTTGGTTGCTTCGGCTGTCTTTGTGTCCCTTCTTTACCAGTTCCACAAGTTGCTTGTAGGCAGCATTGTCTACCTTAGCGTTGGCCAATAGGTGTTCAACCAGCCACAACGCCTTGGGCATATTCTCGTTAAGGCCGGTGATGGTGATGTTCAAATTGTCGGCTCCTGCTGATATGCTGTAATCGCAAGCCAGCTGATAGAAACGTTGTTTCACCTGTTCGGGCGTCAATTTGTTGGTGCCAAGATAGTCCAGATACTCGGTTGCGATGTCCAAACGCTTGTCAGCTTCCTTTCCAAAGTCGTAGTGGAAGGCCAAAGTAAACAGTCCGTTGTCCTTGTTAGGCACGTAAAGCACGGGCAAGCCTTTCTTCGTCTTCGTCTTTACTAGGTCTTTGTTAAAGTCTACAAAGCGCGGTTCGATGGGCGTAGTCTTGCTGGCGATGATTTCTTTCACGAAGTCGCTTTGCAAATCGCGGTTCGAAGGGATGGGCGTTATCTGTGGTTTGTCT
>CAUPVH010000392.1:0-2780 GCA_963514635.1 uncultured Prevotella sp.
AAAGGTAGCTAGCCCTATCTGCGCTTTTCGCGCAATGGTAAAGAGGGATACGTTATCTTCCGCCACCCTTCGCCCAGCAAATTACCCGAACATCGCCTTCCATATATCGACAAAAAGAAAGGTAATCACTTCACTTACATGCAAATTCCCTCAGCATCTATCATCGATGCCGTTGAGGTTATCAACCCCAACGCCGACAGTTATGTGTCGCCAAAGGCTTTCCAAAAGTCGCTCGATGCTAGCTATGCCTTCTCTAAACCCGACAACAGCTTCCGCTGTATTACGCGTAAGGTGAGCCGAGTGAATGATGGTCACCGCATTCTGCAAGACCTCAACAACTCTAAACTCGACTTTGTTGAGATGATTCCAAACCCTAAGGCGTTTGCCCCAAGCAAGTAACGCCCCATTATAAGCTTCTCCGCCTGCCTGCTTTTGCTATGCAGACAGGCGGAGAATTGCCTATAACGAATTTCCCAAATCAACAACATGCACGCACGTTTATTCGTATCTAGCCTCTTGTTCGGGCTTTTCTACATCTCCTCCGCTCAAGATTCGCTCACGCGTTTTGCTGTTCCCACCCCCCAAGAGTGGCAACAGCACGGTCTAACTATGGCCTCGCCCCTGGGCATTTACTTGCTACCGGCGCAGAGCTATGGCTATACCTCGGCCACTTTCACGCACGAACGAGGCCCTTTAATGCGCTTGCAAACACCCGAAAAAGATACGAATCTGCGGCTTTCGTCTATGGGCGTGCACACCACTAACCGCTGGCGACTATATGGGGAATTTGCCTACAACCGACAATTTGCCGACAGTGTGGGTTGGTTGCTTAGCGAAACGCCGCGCCTAGGCATGCCTTACTACTTCGCATCGCCACGCAAAGGCAGTTGGCTAAACGAAACTTACCAACTTAAAGGCGCAGCCAATTACCGCCTTTCGCACCTGTTCGACCTCGGTGCAGCCTTGCAAATAAGGTATCATAAGGGCGCGCGCAGCAACGACCCACGCCCTTCTACCGAGAGCTTTTACTCGCGTTATCACCTCAATGTGGGCCTAAACCTCGCCCCCGTACATATCTCTATGGCAGCAGGAATGGTGTACGGAACAAGCGATAACAACATCATCTACGTGAACGAGAATAACGATCGCATCGACCGATTGGACTTTATGGCCTACGAACTGATGGGATTTGGCATGCACCGAAAGACGGGTAAGCTGCAAAACCGTGAGATGCAAGCCAACACCTACGGGCACGAACTGTCGCTACAAGCCAGTTTCGCCCGAAACGAAACGATGCTTTGGGCGCGCGCCAGCTATCTGGCCCAACGCGACAGCATACGCCGAAGCCGAACAAAAAACGTGTCGGCCAACCTCCTTTCCACCTATAACCTCCGTCAAACGCGCATCCTTGCGGGGTTAATTCATTCCCTTTCGCCCGCTCTTCGCCTGCAAACCACAGTTCACGCCCACTTTACTAAGGGCTGGGATAGGCTAGACAACATCCTTGGCGGACAGAAAAACTACGTGTATAACCATCGCGACATCGGCGTGCACGCCTTGCTCTACCATCGTTTTACCTCGCAGCGGCTCGACCTATTTGCGCTCGATGCCACCGCCGAACACGAGAAATGGCAAGACGGAGCCACGCAACACACCCTCGTTCGCGATGCCTTTCATCTTGCCGCAGCCTATCGTTCGCAACGTCCCTTGCCCCGAAACTTCGCCTTCTTCTATGGCGCAAGCCAAGCTTTCACCCTACCCAAGGCCTCGCTAAGCTACCCTTCAACGCAAGAAACGGTGTTCTCTACCCAACTGGCACAACCTCTTCAACGTTTCTACGCCACGTCTACGGCCTGCACACGCATAGAAATGGGCACGGCAAAGCGTTTCGCCCACTATCAGCTGACGCTTTCTTTGGCCTACCAATTGGGCTATGTGCTTAAAGCACAACCCACCATTCACGGCACGCGCCACAACTTTGAGGCCGCCCTTGACTTGGCTTTCTAATGGGCCACAGTCCTATATCAAACAGCGATAACACCCCTTTGCGGAAATGAAAAAATACCTCTTTATCCTTGCTCTCGCCCTGTTTGCCCTTTCGGCAAACGCCAAACGCACACAGGCAACACTGTCAACCGACCCCAACCTGCATGTGGGCAAGTTGCCAAACGGCCTTACCTATTATATACTTCGCAACAACACGCCCCCCAATCGCGCCAATTTCTACCTTGCCCAATGCGTTGGCTCGCTGCAAGAAACCGACAACCAACGCGGCTTGGCCCACTTCTTAGAGCATCTTTGCTTTAACGGCACGCGCCATTTCCCATCCAATACGCTCGTGGCTTACCTCGAATCGCTTGGCCTAAAATTCGGTCAAAACATCAACGCCTACACCGGAATGGAGCGCACCGTGTATCATCTCAACAACGTTCCCACAGCACGCGCCTCGGCCTTAGACAGTTGTCTGCTTGCACTTCGCGATTGGGCGTGCGACATTTCGTTTTCGCCCGAAGAGATAAATAAGGAACGTGGCGTAATTAACGAAGAGTGGCGACAACGCAATTCGGCCACGGCACGCATGCTACAACGCAATCTCCCGCACCTTTACCCCAACAGTTTGTACGCTCATCGCGCCCCAATAGGCCTGATGGAGATAATCGACACCGTTGGCCCATCCACGATTCGGCAACATTATCACCGCTGGTATCACCCCCAAAACCAGGCCGTTATCGTGGTGGGCGATGTAGATGTAGATCATGTTGAGGCGGAAATTAAAAGAT
>CAUPVH010000393.1:0-2775 GCA_963514635.1 uncultured Prevotella sp.
CGAATAGCTGGGTGCCGTCCATTGCAGCTTTAAGTCCACCTTGGTATAGGGGTGGTATCCGTTCATACGTTGCTGCCAACGCATCGCCCAGTGCGCCGAGAGGCGCGAAACGATGTGATGGTCTACCGATGCCGTAAACTTATGGCGCAAGTATTCCAAGGCATAGAGCGACTTATGTATGGGTTGCGTGGTTTCGTGCTGCTGGTGAATGTAGGCATAACCCAACTTAACGGCCGTGAAGGGACTGCCCGCCCACAGCTCTCTTGGCATGAAAGCGAGGTCTACCGAGGCCCCCATATTGTCCAGTTTGCCAATGTTCAGGGCATGATAACGGGTTGATGCAGCCGTTTCGAACACCCAGTCAATCATGTCGCGCCCATTGCTATAAAAGGCGTTCAGTTGCGTTTCGAGGGCCGTTGTGCGATAACGCGCCCCCAGCTTGTAGGTGTTCACGCGTTCGGGGTTAAGGTTCATGTCGCCCACCTGTGCGCGGTTGCTGATGTAGAGGTCGGTATAAGTTGGCAGGCGCAAGGCCTTGTTCCACGAGGCATACACCTTCCATTGCACGTTTGGCCGCCAAGAAATGTCTACGCCGGGGTAAAAACGCAGGCCGCCAGATAGCCATGTGTTGTGGTTAGCCAGCAAACCGGCCGAGAGCGTAAAGTGTTCCAGCACCACGTTATGTTCTAAAAACAGGCTCGTGTTGGTTCTTTCGCCCCGTCTTTCGTACATTCTGTCGCTGCCATGTATGCTTTTCCATTGGTCGGCAGGCAAGGTTTCGCCATACGCCGTGCTGTAAATCACCTCCTTACGAAGGTCTGCCCCAAGGGCCGTTTTGCCCAACAGCCAGTTTACCACGGTGTTTAACGACCCGCCAAACACGTCTGTTCGGTGGTAGTTCTCGCCTTTTGCGGCACCCGTCATACCGCGTTTCCATTGGTAATGGTCCCAGTTGCGCTGCCAATAAATGGTTGGCGAGAGGGTCAGCACGTTGTTGGCCACGGGTCGGATGTTGCTACCCACCGAGGCGATGAACCTTCGTGTGGCCTCATATTGGTTGTCGCTGGCAATGCCATAGAATGTCCCTGCGCCGTAATCCTTAGAGATAAGGCCGGCTTGCCAAAACAAGTCAACCGCGTTTGCCGCGAAATTGCCTTGGTAATAGCCCTGCCGTTTACGAAAATAAGTGTTGATTGTTCCGCCATCCGACTGCGAATAGCCACCGCTAAGCTGCTGGTTCACGGCCTTCGACACCAAACTAAGGGCAGCACTGCCACCAAATGTGCCAAACGAACCACCATCGGCCGACAGCCTAACGCCGCTTTGAGCCTCGGTTTTGGTCACGATGTTGATGGCACCGCTAAAAGCAGATGCGCCAAAGACACGTGCCGATGCGCCTTCGAGCACCTCAATGCGGTCGATGTCAGAAAGAGAAACGGGAAAATCGGCGGCGTTGTGCCCTGTTTGCGGGTTGCTAATGTTCACGCCATTCAACAGAATGGTAATCTGATCGAACGTTCCGCCGTTGATAGAGATGTCCGTCTGAACTCCAAAGCCTCCGCGTTGACGGACATCCACGCCCGAGACTAACTTTAAAACGTCGTTAACACTGGTTGCCGCAGCCCGCTGAATATCGTCGCTGGTGATAACGGCAACAACCTTAGCCGCCTGTAAGGCGGTGAGCGGCGCACGCGAACCAGTGACCACAACCTCGTCTAGCTTCAGCTCCTTATGCGTAAGGGTGTCTGCTGCCAACGGGGTGCGGGTGCTCACGCCTTCAGCCTTGGCATGCGCCAAGGTTGCAACGCTCAGCGTGCCCACGATAACTTCTTTTCCCAAACACGAGAAAAGCGCATATCCCTTACGAGAAAAATGTGTGAAACGCAGGCTCGCACGCTTGTTGAATAATGATTTGTACATAAAATTATTTGTTATTAAAAACGGTGCAAAGGTAATAAAAAGGCGAGAGAAAGAAAAACTTTTTTGCGTGCAGCAAGCAAAAGTACCACTGCCAAGGGCAACCACAAAAAGGCGTAGATCCAGTGTGCAAAGGTGATGAAAACGGCGTGGAGAAACCACGTGAACGAGGAATAAAAGCAATGAAAGGAGCGGGAAAGGCGAGAAAGAGGAACGCGAATTTGTTAAAAATCATCACATTGCGCGATAAAAGGTTGGTAAAGAGGATGGTTGAACCAATAAAAAGTATTACCTTTGCACCCGCATTTATGCACAAAACCATTTTATAAACAAAAGTTCTATGTATTTAGATCAAGCAAAAAAACAAGAGATCTTTGGACAATACGGGAAGTCTAACTCTGATACTGGTTCTGCTGAGAGCCAGATAGCATTGTTCTCCTACCGTATTTCCCATTTGACGGAACACTTGAAAAAGAACCGTAAAGATTATAACACGGAAAGATCATTGACCATGTTGGTAGGTAAGCGTCGTCGTTTGCTCGACTATCTGTACGACCGCGACATCGAACGCTATCGCGCCATCATCAAGGCTCTTGGTCTGCGTCGCTAAGACGCCAGGCAACAAGGTTGCCTTCGCTTGCGAAAACTTACTCCCCGCAGCTGTGGTTCACCACACGTTGCGGGGAGTTTTTTATGGTAAATGACGAATGCAAGATTTACTTCAAGCCCAACCGACAGCCAGTGCCCAAGCTTTCAGCTTTTTCTAAAGGCATGTTCTAAAAATTCCCCGCAAAGGTTCGATTGTTGTTCCTTGTATTGCTCTTCACTGTCTTTTTGCTTTTATCTGGCATCTTTCGC
>CAUPVH010000394.1:0-2773 GCA_963514635.1 uncultured Prevotella sp.
AAACGCACCGCATTTAGCAGCAAATAGCCTCCGAAATGGTGCAAACGGCTGTCTTTCTAAATAAAAATTCATTTTCCAGCATGCACAGACTACCCTCTTTTTGCATCAAAACAAACCTTCGCGAGAATCGATTATTTGCGGCAAGGTGGGCGATTGGTGAACAGAAAGGGCAGTTATAATGTTAAATTTTCAACTGAAAACTGGACAAAAACAATTATGCCGCATACACGGGCATGGGCAACAGTACAGAAAGCACGTACGCTTACGACCGCCAGCGCGAGCGGTTGCAAGACATGCAGGCCACAGCCAACGGAAACAGCATCATGGAAGTGCAGAAGTAATCTGTCATTGGCAGCCAGTTTCTGGCTTGTAGAGAACGCATTGAATGCCTTCCACCTGGTCGCTGTTTGATACATAACCACGTTTTGCCACACACAAATGGGGCCGAATTTCAGATATTTCGTATCTTTTGTCCTGCACTTCGTACATGAGAGGAAGTGTTTATCTTGGTTTTGCATCACAAAGAAAAGATAATAAACTCCGCTTAATTTATAGAAATATTAAAAGTCAAGACGAGTCCTTAATTTAGTTTCCTGTATATATAAGGACGATTGCAAGAACATCTTGTACGTTACATGGAAAGAATTGGTCGCAAGAGTAGAGGAGCTGTGTATCAACGCAAAAGACTTCAAAGAGCGATACCTCGAAATATAAATACTAGGGCTATTTTCCAACTCATTAAATTGATAACCGGTTAACTTCCTACCTCGTCACCTCGATAACTTTATGGTTGAATGAAAGTCAACTTGCCTAAATCACCCCGAATCGTGCGCGAACCAGTTGACGTTAAGAACCAATCACAGTGTAATGCGATAGACAGATAAAGGCATAATGAACCGAACATAAAGCACGAAAAACATTATTTCGTGCTAAATTCATGCTAAAATCGTTTGTAGGTGCAATGCGTTCACACAGTTTTTATTAAATTTGTATCTGCAAAAGACGAAAAAGACATGGTCCTACCACAAGAATTTACCGCTTATACAAGGGAGCTCATGGGCAACGAGCTGTACGAGAAGTTGCTTGTCGCACTAGAACAAGAGCCTCCCGTGAGCCTCAGACTGAACCCGTTTAAGACGAAAAACGGCGAGGCGGAGGTGTGTAACGCGGACGAAAGTGTGGCATGGACAGACTATGGTTATTACCTTTCGGGACGTCCAAACTTCACGTTCGACCCGCTTTTTCACGCTGGCGCATATTATGTACAAGAGGCATCGTCGATGTTTGTGGCATGGATTGTAAAGCAATTGGTGCATTCGCCCATCACGATGCTCGACCTTTGTGCGGCTCCCGGCGGCAAGTCTACGGCATTAAGGAGTGCTCTTCCACAAGGAAGTCTGCTGTTCTGCAACGAACCCATTACGCAAAGGGCGAGCATCTTGGCAGAAAACGTGCAGAAGTTTGGCCATCCCGACATGGTGGTGAGCAGCAATTTCGCCGACGACTACCGTAAAAGTGGCTTGCAATTTGATGCCATCCTAGCAGACGTGCCCTGCTCTGGCGAGGGTATGTTCAGAAAAGATGCAGGGGCAATTGCCGAGTGGAGCGAAACAAACGTGGAACACTGTTGGCGGTTGCAGCGCGAGATAATCGCCGACATCTGGCCTTGCCTAAAACCTGGCGGCCTGCTCATATACTCTACTTGCACCTTCAACGACAAGGAAAACGAACGCAATGTGGAGTGGATTACACAAGAATTTGATGCCGACTTCGACCTGCCGCCCATCCCAGCTGCATGGAACATCACGGGGAGCATTGGTTCGGACATCCCTGCATGCAGATTTATTCCAGGCATATCTAAGGGCGAAGGTCTTTTCTTATGTTTGCTGAGGAAGAGGTGGGCACATGATACAGTACACGAAGAGCGCAAAAAACATTCCTCAAAAAGCAGGACAACAAAAGTAAGCTTGCCCGAAATGCCACAGTGGCTAAACGCGGATTTGGCGTTCGACACACGCCAAATAAACGGCAACATCCACGCTATACCCAGTCAATGGACAAGTCTGTTCGACAAGGCTAGCACGGCATTGCGCATTGTTCATGCAGGAGTTGCGCTGGCTACACCAAAGGGAAAAGACCTCGTTCCACACCCAGCACTCGCCCACTCCATTGCACTCAACAGCGACGCATTTTGCAAATGCGAGTTAGATTACGCCTCGGCCATCGCCTTCTTGCGCCGCGAAGCCATCACCCTACATGCAGATACACCTCGTGGATACGTGTTAGTTACCCATCAAGGCATGCCGCTGGGCTTTGTAAAAAACATCGGCAACCGCGCCAATAACCTCTATCCGCAAGAGTGGCGCATAAAAAGCACGCACATACCACAACCACAACAGATTATAAAGTTAAAATGAAACAATATCTAGACTTGCTACAACGCATCGTGAACGAAGGCACACGCAAGGAAGACCGCACAGGAACAGGAACGCTAAGCGTTTTTGGACACCAGATGCGCTTTAACCTCGAAGAGGGTTTTCCGTTGCTGACCACGAAGAAACTACACCTCAAATCCATCATTCACGAGTTGTTATGGTTTCTTAAAGGAGACACTAACGTAAAGTATCTGCAAGAAAATGGCGTGAGGATTTGGAACGAATGGGCCGACGAGAACGGCGAACTGGGTCCTGTTTATGGCCATCAGTGGCGGGCCTGGCCCCGCTTTTAAGGCGGGCACCCCCCCCACAAACAAAAAAATCTGAACACCTCGTAA
>CAUPVH010000395.1:0-2750 GCA_963514635.1 uncultured Prevotella sp.
ACCTTAGTCAGGATGCCAACATGCTCGATGCCTTCCGCGAAGGCTACGATATCCATGCTGCAACGGCCGCAAAGATTTACGATAAGCCCGTTTCGGAGGTTACACGCGACGAACGAACGAAGGCTAAACGCGCCAACTTCGGCATTATCTACGGCATAACGGTGTTTGGTTTGGCCGATAGGCTCAACATCGAGCGTGCAGAGGCCAAGCAACTTATCGACGGATACTTCAAGATGTTTCCGCAAGTGCGCGACTATATGGAGCAAGCCAAGGAGACGGCAAAGGCCAATGGCTACGTGGAAACGTTCTTCCATCGCCGCCGTTACTTGCCAGACATCAACAGCAGCAATGCAACGGTGCGCGGAATTGCCGAACGCAACGCCATCAATGCACCCATACAAGGGTCGGCTGCCGACATCATTAAGGTGGCTATGGTGCGCATTTTCCAACGTTTCCAGCGCGAAAACATCCGCTCGAAGATGATTTTACAGGTACACGACGAACTTAATTTCAGCGTTCTTCCAACTGAGAAAGAACTGGTTGAACGCATTGTTATGGAAGAAATGCAAGCTGCCTACCCGCTAGATGTGCCCTTGGTGGCCGATGGCGGTTGGGGAAACAACTGGTTGGAGGCACATTAGAAGGGGGAAAAGGGGAAAAGGGGAAAAGATGGCTAACGCCTTTAAAAGGTGAAAAAGTGAAAAGGGGAAAGGGTGAAAAAATGGCTAACGCCCTTTAAAAGGTGAAAGGGGGAAAAGGTGAAAGGGTGAAAAGATGGCTAACGCCCTTTAAAAGGTGAAAGGGGGAAAAGGTGAAAAAATGGCTAACGCCTTTAAAAGGTGAAAGGGGAAAAGGTGAAAAGATGGCTGCGCCTACTAAGGAACAAGCAGAGCCAGTTGGGGTTAGTATATCTAGTAGTACTAGTGAAACTAGATATACTAGCCCCATTTGCATTCTGAACCAAATGCTTGTTGGCTTGTTAACTCGTAAACTGGTTAACTGGTTAACTTGTCAACTGGTTTATAAAAAAAGCGTTCGAGTTAATTTCTCGAACGTTTTTTTTTAAAACCAAAAAAATTTTTTCGTTTATTTTTTAAGTTTTTTAAGCAATTTACCTGCCGTATCAGAAAGCAAGGTTACTGCTCCTGCCAGTATTACGGTGTCTTTAATCACCAATCTACCCGCACCCGAAAGCAAGGGGAAACCATGTTCGCCACTTCCCAAATCGGGTACCCAACATTCGGGCGTTGTTATGAGGAAAGACAGCGTTCCTAAGGTCATAATGATACAGAGCAGTTCGCCGAAAATGCCAATCTTTGGCGAGAACATACCCAAGAAAACCAAGATACCGATGCTCATGATAAGGCAACCAAGTCCGTAAGAAAACACATAGGTGCGGTTTTCTTCGTGCCATTTGCGGTTTTTCAACACCAATTCGCCCTCTTTGTTTTTATATTGCTTGTATTCTGGTGCTTCTTTTGCATAAAAGAAACTCATAAACGGACTGTTTGCAACAAAAGGAACGATGCCATCGGCCTCGTAATGGGCAAACTTCAAACCTCCAATCCACACAAACACAATAAGAATGGCCACACGGATGAGGTTCAAACCTGTTTGGCGCAAGTTAGACGCCAATTCTAGAAATGCAATTACTTTACTTTTCATACTTACTTTATCGATTAAAAACGCATGCCCAAATAGACGGGCTAATGAATGAATATTTACTTACTAAGGCCGCTACATAAGTGCACTTACACAACTTGCAGTACACTACATATTGTAACATACAAGGCCTTTTAACCATGCAAAAATAATTGATTTAGCACGAAAAACAAGGCAAAATAACATTGCTAATATCTATAAAGGCATTGAAAAAAGCTATCAGTTAACCACTGCCACCTTACAAGCCACGCCGCTTTTACCCTCTTCGGTGGCCTCTAACACCACGTAAACGCCGCTTACAACGCGCTGTCCGCGAAGGTCGGTAGCATCCCAAGTAAACATTCCGCCGTTGCTACGCCCTTCTTTTACCAGCGTTCCGTTGGGCGAAACAATTTTAATATAGGCATTTGGCGACAGGTTTACTATCCTAATGAGCCCCTTATAGCCAGGTTCAACGGGGTTGGGATAGGCGTATGCCTGCCTATCGTCGCCCGTTTGCGGTTCGGTTGCATCGCCTTGATAAGAGCAAAGCCCATTGTCGGTGGCGAAAAACACCTCGCCTGTTGTGGGATTTATGGCGATGCAATTAAGCACATTAGAACTTAACGCACTGTTGGCACTGGTGAAATGCTGCACTTGTTGCAGGTTATCGGCCGATATAAGGTAGGCACCATCGTTTAAAGTACCCATCCATTTGCGGTTTGCCCCATCGATAGCGATGTGCGTTATGTGCACTTCGTTAAGCAGATAATCGGCACTATTGGTGCCATCGTTACGCGGAATTTTAAACTGAACGAAATGTTTTTCGGCCTGATTGTTGCGTATTTGCAAGTAAAGTGGTGCCGCATTGGTGCCCACCCAGAGGTTTCCTTCGCGGTCTTCGGCAACACAAGTAACTGCATTTACGTGTATGGCCACGCCGTCTTGGTTGGTAAAAGTGTCGTAAACAGTGCATTCGCCCGTGGCTGGCTTATAGCAAGTAATACTCGGAACGGTCCAATGGTCGTTGCAAAACCACACCCAACCGCGACTATCCACCAGCATTTTCGTCATGTTTCGCAAGCTAAGTCCATCGGCCATAAGGCGTT
>CAUPVH010000396.1:0-2745 GCA_963514635.1 uncultured Prevotella sp.
GTCTAAACCCTCCTTATATGCAGAAGCACCCACATGTTCGAAAACAGGGGGGCTATTGTAAAGGTACTGAATTGTCTCCTGATAATTCATCAGTTAAAATAATTCTTGAATTTCTGAAATATCGTTTGTTTGGTAACTCTGTCGCCTTTAAAGTTGTCGCTTTGGGCTAGTTTGTCCAAGCAAGCCTTCTCTTCGCTCGACAGCGTTTTGGGAACATACACGCTAAGATTGACGATTAGGTCGCCTACGCCCGGTCCGTAACCTTGAACAGAGGGCAATCCCTTACCACGCAGGCGCAATGCCGTGCCAGGTTGTGTGCCTGGTGCAACCTTCATGCGCACCTTTCCACCGTCTACCAATGGTATTTCAAGGTTTCCGCCCAATGCTGCCGTGGGAAAATCAAGCAGCTCATTATATATAAGGTCGTTGCCGTCGCGAACGAAGGTGTCGTTAGGCTCTTCCTCGATATATACTTGTATGTCGCCCGTTATGCCGTTGCGCTTACCTGCGTTGCCTTTGCCGGGTACGTTCACAACCATTCCTTCGGCCACACCGGCAGGTATTTTAATCTCAACAACTTCTTCGCCCTTGGTTACGCCCGACCCGTGACAGGTATGGCATGGGTTTTTGATAACCGTTCCTTCTCCGTGGCATGTGGGGCATTCGGTTTGCGTTTGCATCATACCCAGCATGGTTCTAACGGCCTTGGTAACGATGCCTTGACCATGACAAGTGGGACAAGTCTCTGTTCCGCTACCCGCTTCTGCTCCCGTTCCGTGGCAGTGGGTGCACGTTACATCTTTCTTAACCTTAAACTTTTTGGTGATGCCAGTTGCAATTTCTTGCAAGGTGAGTCGCACTTTCAGTCGCAAATCGCTGCCCCTGAATTGCGCATGCTGCCTTGATCTTGCCCCTCCGCCGAAACCAGAGAAACCAGAAAAGCCGCCATGTCCGCCAAAGATGTCGCCGAACATGGAGAAGATGTCGTCCATATCCATGCTGGCGCCACCGCCAAATCCACCACTACCGCCCATGCCAGCAGGCCCATCGAACCCAAATTGGTCGTATTGCTTGCGCTTTTCGGGGTCGTGTAGCACGTCGTAAGCCTCGGCAGCCTCCTTAAACTTCTCTTCGGCATCCTTGTCGTCGGGGTTTTTGTCGGGGTGGTACTTGATGGCGAGTTTGCGATAAGCCTTTTTTATCTCGTCTTCCGAGGCGTTTTTATCAACGCCCAGCACTTCATAATAATCTCTTTTAGCCATTTTCTTTCCTCCCCACCCCCATAAATTTTTGCCAAACCGCCACTTTGGCATGCCTTATCACCTTATCGTTAAGGGTATATCCCGTTTGTACGCAGTCGATGATTTTGCCTTTCTTGTCGTCGCCCATGCCTGGCACCATGGCCACAGCCTCGTGGAAGTCAACATCAAAGTCTTTGCCGTCTACTTCTATTTTCTTCACGCCCATGCCTTCTAGCGTGCTGAGCAGCTTCTTGTAAATCAGTTCCCAGCCCTCTTCCACAGCATCTACGCACGCTTGTTTGTGTGCGTTTTCTATGGCTCTTTCCATGTCGTCGATGATGGGTAGTATGGCCGTGATGGTTTTTTCACCACCGTTGAGGATGAGTTCGGTTTTCTCTTTCAGCGTGCGACGCTTGAAATTTTCGAACTCGGCCACAGTGCGCAGATACTTGTCTTTCAGCTCTTCGAGTTGTTTTGCAAGGTTCTCTTCCTCCATTTGGGGGTCCTCTTCGGGCAGTTGCGGCTGTTCTTGTGGCTCGTTGGTCTCTTCTTGGGTTGTATCTTGGTTTAGGTCAACAGCCTCCTCGTTGTTGTCGAGGTTGCTTTTGGCCATCTTTTCCATGTTTTCGTCTGTCATATTGTTGTTCATTCCAAATGCGTATTTGTTTGTTTACTGCTTTTATTGTCTTTGTAAGTAACCTAGCAAATACCTTGCCAACCTGTTTTAGGCGTTATACATTTTGGCCCTTTGCTCCTTAATGGCAGGATCGTAGATGTAATCGTCGTAGTTCATCAGCTTATCGATGGTGCCATTTGGCGTTAGTTCGATGATACGGTCGGCAATTGACTGTATGAATTGGTGGTCGTGGCTGGCAAAGAGAATGTTACCCTTAAAGCCAACAAGGTTGTTGTTAAAGGCTTGAATGCTTTCCAAGTCGAGGTGGTTGGTGGGCGTGTCGAGTATCAGGCAGTTGGCGTTCTTCATTTGCATGCGCGCAATCATACAACGCATCTTTTCGCCTCCCGACAGCACGTTCACCTCTTTCAGCACGTCTTCGCCCGAGAAGAGCATGCGCCCTAGGTAGCTTTTCATTACCACCTCGTTGCCTGGTCCGTATTGGCTAAGCCAGTCAACAAGGTTGAGTTTGCTGTCGAAGAATGCCGTGTTGTCTAGCGGAAGATAGGCCGTGGTGATGGTCACACCCCACTTGTAGGTGCCTGCTTCGGCCTCGCGGTTGCCGTTGATAATCTCGAAGAGTGCCGTCATGGCCTTGGGATTGTGGCTAAGGAACACCACTTTTTGTCCTTTCTCCACGTTGAACGACACATTGTCAAACAAAACGTTGCCTTCGTTGTCGGTTGCTTTGAGGCCTTCTACCTCTAATATTTGGTTGCCTGGTTCGCGTTCCATTTGGAAAATGATGCCGGGGTATTTGCGGCTTGAAGGTCTGATTTCCTCAACGTTAAGCTTTTCGAGCATCTTTTTGCGCGAAGTGGTTTGCCT
>CAUPVH010000397.1:0-2737 GCA_963514635.1 uncultured Prevotella sp.
GGCGAATACGAAGCACTCGCCGAGAAACTAACTACCGAAGGCAAGCAACCCGACTTTGGCGCACGCCCCGTTGACGAGCGTGTTCAACGTACGGGCATTACCGCTGTTGGAGCACGTAATTTCCTCATCGCAACCAACTTTAACCTGAACACCACCTCCACACGTCGCGCCAATGCCATTGCTTTCGACGTGCGAGAGAAAGGCAGGCCCGTTCGTGAAGGAAACCCTATAACAGGAAAAATCAAGAAAGACGAGAACGGAAAAACCATCAATCAGCCAGGAACGCTTAAAGCAACAAAGGCAATTGGGTGGTTTATAGACGAGTACGGCATCGCCCAGGTGTCGATGAACATTACCAATATCGACGTTACCCCACTCCACGTTGCTTTCGATGAAGTGTGCCGTTGCGCACAAAATCGTGGAGTAAGGGTTACAGGAACAGAGATTGTTGGCCTTATTCCCAAACGTACGCTTGTCGAGGCGGGCCGTTATTTCTTGGAAAAACAAAATCGCTCTACGGGCATTCCCGAAGAAGATGTTATCAAGATTGCCGTTAAGTCGATGGGACTAGACGACCTCAAACCTTTTAATCCGCGCGAAAAAGTGATTGAGTACCTTTGCGAAGAAGAAGGCAATAAAAAGCTGGTAGACCTCACCGTTGAAGGCTTTGCCAAAGAAACCTCGCGCGAATCGCCTGCTCCTGGCGGCGGAACCATTTCAGCCTACATGGGCGTTTTGGGTGCCGCCTTGGGTGCAATGGTTGCCAACCTTTCTAGCCATAAGCCCGGATGGGACGACCGTTGGGAAGAGTTCAGCCACTGGGCAGACAAAGGACAGGAGATGATGCGCAACTTGTTGCACCTTGTAGACGAAGACACGGAGGCCTTCAACCGCATTATGGCAGCTTTCGGACTACCCAAGAAGACCGATGCCGACAAGCAAGCGCGTACCGATGCCATACAAGCCGCCACGCTTTATGCCGCACAAGTGCCGTTGCAAACGATGAAAGAGTCGCTCCGCGTGTTCGAGTTGTGCAAGGCTATGGCCGAAACGGGCAACCCCAACAGCGTGTCCGACGCTGGTGTTGGTGCCTTGGCAGCTCGCGCAGCCGTGCTGGGAGCAGGCATGAACGTGAAGATTAACGCCGGTTCGCTCGTCGACAAAGAAGTGAGCAACAAACTGATTGCCGAGGCAAACGACCTTATCGCAAAGGCCAATGCTGCCGAAACGGAGATTGTTGCCATCGTAGAATCAAAACTATAATGCGTTTGCAGGTGGGCTTTTTTGCCTGCCTGCATTTCGCCTTTATGCGCAAAACAGTGCGCAAGGTGTAACCGCTACACCTTATATATAAGTAGGTAAGAATAAAACTAACCAACCACTATGACCCTTCAAGAATTTCAAGCAGACCTCCGTGGCGGTATTCCCCACGTGCTGCCCGAACTACAAGCTTACGACAATAGCGTAAGTCATGCCCCAAAAAGAAAGGACATCCTTTCGGCAGAAGAAAAGAAATTGGCACTAAGAAACGCGTTGCGCTACTTCCCCAAAGAACTACATGCACAGCTGTTGCCCGAATTTACACAAGAGTTGAAAGACTATGGCCGCATTTACATGTATAGGCTACGTCCGCATTATGCCATGCACGCTCGCCCCATAAACGATTATCCACACCATAGCACGCAGGCAGCAGCTATCATGATGATGATACAAAACAACCTCGACCCTGCCGTGGCGCAACATCCACACGAGCTTATCACTTACGGAGGTAATGGCGCCGTATTCCAAAACTGGGCGCAATATCGACTCACCATGCAGTATCTTAGCGAGATGACCGACGAGCAAACACTCGTGATGTATAGCGGACATCCCTTGGGATTGTTCCCTTCGCACCCCAATGCACCACGCGTTGTGGTAACAAACGGCATGGTTATCCCCAACTATTCTAAGCCCGACGATTGGGAAAGGTTCAATGCGCTGGGCGTAAGTCAATACGGACAAATGACCGCTGGCAGCTATATGTACATCGGTCCACAGGGCATCGTACACGGAACAACCATCACCGTGCTTAACGCAGCCCGCAAAGTGTTCGGCAAAGAGAAAGACCACAAGATGCCACTCTTTGTTTCATCAGGCCTTGGTGGCATGTCTGGTGCTCAACCAAAGGCAGGAAACATCGCCGGCGTAGTAAGTGTTGTGGCCGAGATTAATCCGCATGCAGCAGAGAAACGCCATGCGCAAGGATGGGTAGACGAACTGCATGACAACCTCGACGAACTGATTTCTGCCGTTAAGAAAGCTGTGGAAGAACGCCGCGTGGTTTCTATGGCATACGTTGGCAACGTGGTTGACCTTTGGGAACGCCTTGCAAAAGATAACGTGCAGGTAGACTTAGGTAGCGACCAAACTTCTTTGCATAACCCCTATGCTGGCGGATACTATCCCGTTGGCATGTCGCTCGAAGAGTCGAACAAAATGATGGCCGAAGACCCTGATACGTTTAAAGAGCGCGTTTTCGACTCACTTCGCCGACAAGTGGCAGCCATTAACAAGCTTACGGCGCAAGGCATGTACTTCTTCGATTATGGTAATGCCTTCCTATTGATGTCTAGCCGTGCAGGAGCCGACATCATGAAAGATGCCCAACACTTCCGCTATCCCTCGTACGTGCAAGACATCATGGGACCAATGTTCTTCGATTACGGTTTTGGACCATTCAGATGGGCCTGCACTTCGT
>CAUPVH010000398.1:0-2736 GCA_963514635.1 uncultured Prevotella sp.
GATCACCTTCCACTTTGAATTCAGCGCCGATAATTTCACGGATTTTAGCAGCTTGGTCATCAGACCACTCGCTAACCTTGAGGTCGCGGTCGATACCTGCCTTATCCAATATCTTTGCTGAACTACTTCGACCTATACCATAGATATAAGTCAATGCGATTTCGCCACGCTTGTTTTGGGGCAAATCTACTCCAACAATTCTTATTGCCATTTGTTAATGATAAATGATTTGATAATGATTAAATGTTTAACCCTGACGCGTCTTGTACTTAGGGTTCTTCTTGTTGATAACGAACAAGCGACCTTTACGACGAACAATCTTGCAGTCGGCTGTACGTTTCTTCAACGATGCTCTTGTCTTCATATTCTAAATTGAATTATTTGTATCTAAACACAATCCTACCCTTGGTAAGGTCGTAGGGGCTCATCTCCACCTTTACCTTATCGCCAGGCAGTATCTTGATGTAGTGCATCCTCATCTTTCCTGATATGTGGGCCGTTATGGGGCAACCATTCTCAAGCTCCACGCGAAACATCGCGTTAGACAATGCTTCTACAATTGTTCCATCTTGCTCAATAGCAGATTGTTTTGCCATAAATTAACTCTTTGCTTTATCTGTAAGTTCTTTTCTCGTTTCTCGAAGAGTTCGTCTGGCTTAACGAAAACGTTGGGTTGCTAGCTAACAAGTTAAAGGATTAACGAGTTAACAACATTCTCTGCCAGTCTTCGTTGTTAGCCATTGGGCTGAACTAAACGTTCTATTTCTTCGAATGATGATAAAATCTCGGCCTTACCTTTCCTGATGGCGATGGTATGCTCGTAATGAGCGGCCCAACTGCCGTCGATGGTACGGATAGACCATTTGTCGGGCAAGAGCCCTATGCGACGGTCGCCCATCGTAACCATCGGTTCGATGGCTATACACATGCCCTCTTTAAGCATAATGCCACTTCCGCGGCTGCCATAATTGGGCACTTTGGGTTCTTCGTGCATTTCGCGGCCGATGCCGTGGCCGGTTAGTTCGCGCACAATGCCATACCCGTGGCTCTCGCAAAACGATTGCACGGCATGGCCTATGTCGCCAAGGTGGTTGCCAGCAACGGCAGCCTCGATGGCAAGATACAGCGACTTTCGTGTCACAGAGAGGAAATCTCTGACATTTTGTGCCACATTTCCGACACAAAACGTGTAACAACTGTCACCATTATACCCAGCAAGAAATGTGCCACAATCGACAGAAATAATATCTCCGTCTTTCAACACCGTCTTTTCGCTAGGCACGCCGTGCACCACAACCTCGTTAACCGAGGTGCAGATGCTCGCGGGGAATGGCCCTCCAAAAGGATTGGGAAAGTTCTTGAACGTGGGGATGGCCCCATGATCGCGGATGAACTCGTCCGCTATCTTATCCAATTGGAGGGTCGTTACGCCCGGAACAATATGTTTGGCCAATTCTGCCAAGGTTTTACCAACAAGTTGGTTGGCCTGGCGCATCAGCTCGATTTCATCTTCAGTCTTGAGATAAACCTTCATTTGCGAAGTTCACAAGGCAAATCAATAAGCCGAAGGCACGCCTGCGGCGTTGCGCGTATGGCCCGAATTGAGCAAGCCATCGTAGTGGCGCATCATGAGATAGCTCTCTATCTGCTGCAAGGTGTCGATAACCACACCCACGAGAATGAGCAACGAAGTTCCGCCGAAGAATTGCGAGAAACCTTGTTGCACGTTGAGCAATCCGGCCAACGCGGGCATCACGGCGATGAACGCGATAAACAGAGAACCGGGAAGAGTGAGGCGCGACATCACCGTGTCGATGTAGTCGGCCGTGTCTTTTCCTGGCTTAATGCCTGGAATGAAACCGTTGTTGCGTTTCATGTCTTCAGCCATCTGAGTGGGGTTGAGCGTGATTGCCGTATAGAAATAAGTGAACGCGATGATGAGCGTCACATAGATGATGTTATACAGCAAAGAGCGGTTGTCCATCAGCGACTGTACCACATAGCTTGCATTCTCGGATTGATACTTCACGAGGGCCAAGGGAATGAACATCAGGGCCTGTGCAAAGATGATAGGCATAACGTTGGCTGCAAAAAGCTTGAGGGGCACATACTGACGTGCGCCGCCGTATTGCTTGTTGCCAACTACGCGCTTGGCATATTGCACGGGAACCTTACGTGTGCCTTGCACCAAAAGGATTGCGGCACAAACGATGGCATAGAGAACGAGTATCTCGACGATGAACATTACAAGACCGCCACCTGCGATAGCTTCGAGGCGCGAACCCGCTTCCTGGATGAAAGCCTGGGGCAAGCGGGCGATAATGCCAATCATAATAATCAATGAGATACCGTTTCCTACTCCCTTGTCGGTGATACGCTCGCCCAACCAAAGAACGAACATACTACCGGCAGCAAGTATGATGGTGGCAGGAATCATAAACACCGACCATGAGATGCCAGAGGCCAAGGCACCCTCGGCCTGCATCTTAAGGTTGATAAGGTACGACGGTGCCTGAAACAGTAGAATGACTACTGTCAGTGCACGCGTGTACCAGTTTATTTTCTTCCGTCCACTCTCGCCTTCACGCTGCATCTTCTGGAAATATGGCACAGCCACGGCCAAAAGCTGCATCACGATGGAGGCTGAGATGTAAGGCATGATTCCCAACGCGAAGATAGATGCGTTGGAGAATGCACCACCGGAAAACATATCCAAAAGCGACATCAAGCCACCAG
>CAUPVH010000399.1:0-2729 GCA_963514635.1 uncultured Prevotella sp.
GCTGTAAGCATCTTAATAAGGAGTCGGAGTTCCTATATTTCTTGCGCAAAGCCTGCGAACTAAATCCCATGGAGGCCAAAACCATCCTTGGCGAGTACTTTCCCAAAGACCTCGACCCAGAGAGTTATTACAATTACATCACAAAACAAAAGTAAAAAGAAGAAATGAGCTGGTTATTACCCCTGCTAAACAACCTCAATTATTGGACGGTGTTCCTCCTGATGTTCATCGAAGGCTCCGTCATTCCCGCCCCTTCAGAACTAATCGTGCCACCTGCCGCCTACCGCGCAGCAGCTGGCGAGCTGAATATCGTACTCGTTGTGGTTGTCGCAACCATAGGGGCAGTACTCGGTTCTTCGGCCAACTACGCTGCGGCCTATTACCTCGGCCGCCCCGTTATATACCGCTTTGCCAAAAGCAAGCTGGGACATCTCTGCCTGTTGAACCAAGAGAAGATTGAGAAAGGCGAGAAATACTTCTACGACCACGGCGTTATCGCCACGCTTACAGGCCGACTTCTGCCAGGCATACGCCAGATAATATCCATCCCAGCAGGTCTTTCCAAGATGAAGTTTTGGAAGTTCATCCTCTATACCACCATCGGCGCAGGCCTTTGGAACACCGTTTTGGCCACCCTCGGATGGTATCTGCATTCGTTCGTACCCAAGGAAGAACTTTACAACAAGATTGAAGAGTACAACAGCCAGATACAACTCGTTGTCATTATTGCCCTCGGCGTGGCGGCTATCGTTGGTGCAATATGGTGGCAAATGCGTAAAAGAAAAAAGCGGAAGGCAAACGCACCGCACGTAACGGAAGGCACAACCCCTGACGAAGGCAATTAATATAGACGACATAACGAAAGGAAATCGAATAGTGAGAATTGACATTATCACCGTGTTGCCCGAAATGATTGAGGGATTCGTGCACGAATCTATCTTGGCACGCGCACAAAAAAAGGAGCTAGCAGAAATACATCTGCATAACCTTCGCGACTATTCTACTGACAAATGGAGGCGTGTTGACGACTATCCATACGGTGGATTTGCAGGGATGGTGATGCAATGCGAACCCATAGACCGCTGTATTTCTGCTCTTAAAGCCCAACGAGAATACGACGAAGTGATATTCACGTCGCCCGACGGACAACAATTCGACCAGCATGTTGCCAACGAATTGTCGCTAAAAGGCAACATCATCATACTTTGCGGACACTATAAGGGCGTTGACCAACGCGTACGCGACCACCTCATCACACGCGAAATATCCATCGGCGACTATGTACTCACAGGGGGCGAACTAGCTGCCGCCGTGATGGCCGACGCCATTGTGCGACTCATCCCTGGCGTTATCAGCGACGAACAGAGCGCTTTCTCCGATTGTTTTCAAGACGATTTGCTCTCCGCACCCATCTACACGCGCCCTGCAAACTACAAAGGTTGGGAAGTTCCACCCATCCTGCTCAGCGGCAACGAGGCCAAAATAAAGACATGGGAGATGGAACAAGCCTTGGAAAGAACAAGGCAACTGCGCCCCGACTTACTAGAACGGAAGGGCGAATAAGAGCGTTCTCCCAAAAGAAAGCACAGCCGGTGGCCTGTCATTTCTAGGCCAACCACCAACAAAAGCAATAAAAAAGAAGTAAAACAAAACGCAAAACGTAGAAAATAATTGCTATCTTTGCAAGTAAAAACAATTGTAATGAAACACGTTTTAAGTACCCTTATATTATCAACCCTTGCCGTTGTTACGCTCCAAGCACAACAAACACGCCCCACACGCCGCACCGACAGAGCCGACTATGCCATAGCTCTGCTAAAAAGTTATGAGGACTCGCTGGCCCTCCTATATAATAAGGTGTATCGGCAAAACGACAAAAGCGCACTTCCAAACGACTTTGTTGAGAGCGTTGTTCCATACCAAAGCTTCAGGCTCTTCTCGCCACTCACCTTCTACGAAGGAATAGCCAAAGACTTCTTCGACCTCTCCAACGAAGGCACGACCACCAAGGAACTAAACCAAAGGGCAGATTATCTAGGCCCAAGGTTTACCGACGCAGCACTGCTAGGTATCTACCTCAAACGGCCCGACTTGGTGTTAAACCGCGAAACGGTGCTGCACAATGCAGCTCCCGAAGCTAAAACAACACCTGTTGTCATCAAGTCGGATGCTGGACTGGCCGAAAAACAACCACAAGTACCCACCGATCCAGGAGCAGTACCAATCAACGTTGTTGTTACCAAACCCAATTTCTGGACCGTCAAAGGCGACTATTACCTGCAATTCCTGCAAAACTACGTGTCGGGCAACTGGCATAAGGGTGGCGAAAGCAACTATTCGATGGTAAGTGCCGCTACCTTACAGTGCAATTACAACAACAAGCAGAAGGTTAAATTCGACAATAAACTTGAATTAAAACTAGGTTTCATCACTTCGCCTAGCGACACTTTGCATAGCCTAAAAACATCAGAAGACCTCATAAGATTTACCAGCAAGCTAGGACTTCAAGCCTCTAAGCGGTGGTATTATACCCTACAACTTGTGGCTTACACCCAATTCTTACGCGGATATAAAAACAACAGCGGTGAGGCTGCATCCGATTTCATGTCGCCACTCAACACGAACTTATCGCTTGGTATGGACTACAACGTTGATTGGTTAAAGGGAAAGCTAAAAGGTTCGATACATCTCGCTCCCTTAGCCTATAACTTCCGCTATGTAGACAGGCT
>CAUPVH010000400.1:0-2720 GCA_963514635.1 uncultured Prevotella sp.
AAGCGATGGAAACAACCTAAAATAATAGGTAAGCGGTCTAACGACCGATTGGGGTTTAACACAAACCCTTATTTTACGATGTGGACAAAGATTATTGCAGAGTGGTGTAAAATTCCGTTTATTTAGGTTTTGTTATTCATTCAATTTCCCTTACCTTTGCACTATCCAAACATAAGAAACCTATTTTATGGCAACGAACATATTCAAAGGACTGGGCATAGCCCTTGTGACACCATTTAAAACAGACGGTTCGATAGACTATGTGGCATTGAAACGACTCATCGAATACCAAACGGACAATGGTGCCGACTTTCTTTGCATACTTGGCACCACAAGCGAGAGCCCTTGCTTGGATCAGGAAGAGCGTGCCGAAATTAAACGTTTCGTTGTTGAAGTAAACCAAGGAAGGCTGCCCGTGCTGATGGGCTGCGGTGGAAACAACACCAGGGCCGTGGTGAAAGAGCTACAATCGTTCGACCTTCGTGGGGTAGACGGCATACTGAGTGTTTGTCCTTATTATAATAAGCCTTCGCAAGAGGGGCTTTATCGGCATTTCAAAATGATAGCCGACAATTGTCCGTTGCCCGTTGTTTTGTATAACGTGCCAGGTAGAACAGGCATTAACTTGAAGTCTGAAACAACCATCAGGTTAGCAAACGATTGCCGTAATATCGTTGCCGTAAAAGAGGCGGGCGGCAGTTTGGAGCAGGTGGACGAGATAATTAAGAACAAACCATCCCACTTTGATGTGCTGAGTGGCGACGACGCGCTTACCTTCCCCATGATAGCTAGTGGGGCGGCAGGTGTTATTTCGGTTATCGGCAATGCCCTGCCACGCGAGTTCTCTCGAATGATTCGCTTAGAGTTTAACGGCGAATACGAGCCTGCCCGCAAGATACACCACCGCTTTACCGAACTGTATAGCTTGCTTTTCGTAGATGGAAACCCCGCAGGCGTTAAGGCCTTGTTGCACGAGATGGGGTTCATCGAGAACGAATTGCGCTTGCCGCTCGTGCCGACACGTGTGGCTACGGTTCAGAAAATGGCCGCGATATTGCAGGAAATGCGCATCTAGGTGGACGGAAGGCGAAATGTTTTTGCCGTTCCGCCTTCATGTGGCCAGGGCACGAACAACATGGTACAATCCCGTCCTGCACCTCTGTTTGAAATGGATTCTACATGTGGCCAGGGCAAGAACAACATTGTACAATCTCTAATAGCTTGCTTTAATTTCGGCTTTCAATGAACTAGATGTCGCGGAGTTGGCAATAAAAGGCTAAGCAGCACATCAGAACATCCGCTAATCGGCTATTTTGTTGCGTACGCTTTATAACGTTTCTTTAATTCTTGTGCATATCGTTTTTTTATCGTACATTTGCAGTTTAGGAAAAAGAGACCAGTGTAAGCCCTGTGCCATGCTGGCTATCATTATATACATATTGCGTTTATAAACAAATAAATTATAATCATTGTGACAGAGACTAAGTATATTTTCGTAACGGGTGGAGTGGTTTCTTCGCTAGGCAAAGGTATTATCTCCTCGTCTATTGGCAAGCTCCTCCAAGCAAGAGGGTACAACGTTACCATTCAGAAGTTCGACCCTTACATCAACATCGACCCCGGAACGCTCAATCCTTACGAGCATGGCGAATGCTATGTCACAGTGGATGGGATGGAAACAGACCTCGACTTGGGGCACTACGAACGCTTTACAGACATCAAGACCACCAAGGCCAACTCGCTAACAACGGGTAGGATATACAAGGCCGTTATTGATAAGGAGCGTCGGGGCGACTATTTGGGCAAGACCATTCAGGTTGTTCCCCACATCACCGACGAGATTAAGCGTAACGTAAAACTCTTAGGCGAGAAATATCACTATGATTTTGTTATCACCGAGATTGGCGGAACGGTGGGCGACATCGAGTCTACACCCTTCCTCGAAGCCATTAGGCAATTGAAATGGGAGTTGGGAAAGAAAGCCGTTTGTGTGCATCTTACCTACATTCCTTATCTAAAAGCCGCCCAAGAGCTTAAAACCAAACCCACACAGCATAGCGTTAAAGAACTGCAAAGCGTTGGAATACAGCCCGACGTGTTGGTTCTGCGCACCGAGAAAACGTTAAATGCAGGTATATTGAAGAAAGTTGCAGCTTTCTGTAACGTAGATTTAGACTGCGTTGTGCAAAGCGAAGACCTGCCAAGCATATACGAGGCTCCTGTAAGGATGCAAGAACAAGGGCTGGATGTGGCCATATTGAAACGGATGGGCGAGCCTATCGGCGAGAAACCTGCACTTGGCCCCTGGCGTAAGTTCTTGGAAAGACGCCGACAAGCCACCAGCGAGGTGAATATCGGTCTTGTTGGCAAGTATGATTTGCAGGATGCTTACAAGAGTATTCGTGAGAGCTTGTACCAAGCAGGCACATACAATGACTATAAGACGGTGCTTACTTTCATCAACTCGGAGAAGATTACGAAAGAAAATGTGGCCGAAAAGCTGTCAGGCATGGATGGTATCGTTATCTGTCCTGGCTTTGGCCAACGTGGCACTGAGGGCAAAATCATTGCTGCCCACTATGCACGCACAAACGACATGCCCACTTTCGGCATTTGTCTAGGTATGCAGATGATGGTGATAGAGTTCGCTCGCAACGTGCTTGGCTACGAAGATGCCAACAGCAGAGAAATGGACGAGAAGACGGAACACAACGTAATCG
>CAUPVH010000401.1:0-2718 GCA_963514635.1 uncultured Prevotella sp.
ACTCTTGGCTGCCCAAAAAAATGTAGTTAACGTGTTGTTGGGTTTGGATAATGGCACGCAATCGCTTGTCGATGCCCTTGTCTAGCCCCATCAGTTCTTGAAACTCGTCAAACACAACCACCATCGATTCGCCTTTTTCGCTCACCTTTTCCACCAATTGCAGTGCGTCTTCTATCAATACCGTGGCATCGGTTGTGGCTTGAAAAGTGATGTCGATGGTTTCTCCCGTAGGTGTGGTGGATATAGTTGGCACAACCCGAAAACTACTTAGCAGATGTTTTAGCTTTTCCCACGGGTGTAGCTTAAACACTTCTTTCAATATCATTGCCGCCAAGCCCTCAACGCTGACAACCATTTGCAGATTGAGCGAGATGCACGGCCGCGCCACTTGCGTTACCGCCTTCTTCACCAAACTAGACTTACCAAACCGCCTAGGACTGATAAGTATCAGGTGGTTATCGCTGTTAAGCAATTGCTTTATGCGTTGCAGTTCATCGTCCCTATCAGTGAAGTATTCACCTTCAACAATGGTTCCAAACTTAAATGGGTTCTTCATTTGCGATAATTTTCGTTACGAACTTTTTCGCAAATATAAGCATAAGCCGTGGAAACACCAAACAACTTACATTTATTTGGCCGTATTGGGCATGTTTTTAACACCAAGAACACATACCAAAGCGCGATGCATAACCACCACTTGCACCACCAACAACCATCAACGGTATCGCCACCACACAGCCCAAGACATGAAAAGGTGATGCTTTGAGGCTGTATGTTTGTAAGTTCTGCTGTTCTTTATTCATTCCAACTCCCTACTCCATGCTAAGTCCGCAAGCATTAATCCTGATAATAATATGCAATAAAACCAAGAAGTTGGAGAATTGCAAGACAACAAGTTTAATTCAACCATTAATTATTTAGGCCGTTTGTTGGTGTTATATCTATTTATTGTTACTTTTGCATCGAAATTATGTTCAACCTCATTTGTTTTGGGGCAACACAATATTAAATTATAACAACAATAGATGAAAGTTTTAAAGTTTGGCGGAACATCTGTAGGTTCCGTAAAGAGTATTTTGTGCTTAAAGCGCATTGTGGAAACCGAAGCTAAGCGACAACCCGTGATTGTGGTTGTTAGTGCATTAGGAGGTATCACCGACAAGCTTATCGCCACTGCGCAAATGGCCGTAGGTGGAAACGAGAAATGGAGGGGTGAGTTCGATGAAATGATGACGCGACACCACCAAATGATCGACACCATCATTAGCGATACCACGGCTCGCGAGCAACTTTTCAACACCGTTGATAACCTTTTCGAACAGTTGCGCAGCATTTATACGGGCGTTTTCCTTATTCGCGACCTCAGCGAGAAAACGCAAGATGCCATCGTGAGCTATGGCGAAAGACTGAGTTCGAATATCGTGGCAGCACTTATCCGTGGTTCTAAATGGTTCGACTCGCGCGAGTTTATCAAGACCCGACGCAAAAACGGAAAGCATGTACTAGATAGCGAACTGACGAATAAGCTTGTTGTAGATACGTTTTCGCCCCTACCACGCGTATCGCTTGTGCCTGGTTTCATTTCGTTAGACCAAGATACGGGCGAAACAACCAACTTGGGGCGCGGTGGTTCGGACTATACGGCTGCCATACTTGCAGCTGCCCTAGATGCAGAAGTATTGGAAATTTGGACCGACGTGGACGGATTTATGACGGCCGACCCACGCATCATCAAGACGGCTTACACCATAAAGGAACTGAGTTACACCGAAGCGATGGAGCTTTGCAACTTCGGCGCGAAGGTTATCTATCCCCCTACCATCTATCCCGTATGCGTAAAGAACATACCCATACGAATTAAGAACACTTTTAACCCCAAAGCCGAGGGTACAACCATCAAACAGAAGGTTGAGAAAACAGATAAGCCCATACGAGGCATTTCGAGCATTAACGATACTGCACTCATCACGGTTGCAGGTCTGTCTATGGTTGGCGTTATCGGCGTTAACCGCCGTATATTTACCGTTCTGGCCAACAATGGTATCTCGGTATTCCTTGTTAGTCAGGCATCATCAGAAAACTCCACCTCTATCGGTGTGCGCGAAGAAGACCTTGCAGCAGCCGTAGAAGTGCTAAACAACGAGTTCGCGAAAGAAATAGAGATGGGCGCGATGTTCCCCATGAAGGCCGAAAGCGGACTAGCTACCGTCGCTATTGTAGGCGAAAACATGCGCAACACGCCAGGTGTTGCAGGAAAATTGTTTGGCACACTTGGGCGTTCGGGCATCAGTGTCATTGCTTGTGCACAAGGAGCGGCCGAAACGAACATCTCGTTTGTGGTGTCGGCGGCCTTCTTGCGCAAGTCGCTTAATGTTATTCACGATTCTTTTTTCCTCTCCGAATACACCGAACTCAACCTCTTTATCTGCGGCATCGGTACGGTGGGCGGCAAGCTAATCGAGCAAATCAAGAGCCAAGCAGAAGAGTTGCGCATGCGTTCGCGCCTTAAACTGCGCGTGGTTGGCATCGCCAGTTCTAAGCTGATGATGTTCGACCGCAACGGACTAGACCTAGACAACTACGCAGAACTTCTGAAAAACGCTGACAAATGCACGCCCGAAAGTCTGCGTAACGAGATTTTGGAGATGAATATCTTTAACAGTGTTTTTGTGGATTGCACTGCTAGCAAAGACGTTGCCGACCTATATCAAACGCTTT
>CAUPVH010000402.1:0-2712 GCA_963514635.1 uncultured Prevotella sp.
AGACCAACCGCGGCTTCGTTTTCATCCCCGAGGTGGGCGACCACGTGCTGGTGGGTTTCCGCCACAACGACCCCAACCGCCCATATGTGATGGGTAGCCTGTTCAACGGCAAGACCGGCGGCGGCGGCGGAAAGGGCAACAGCAGCAAGAGCATCACCACGCGCAGCGGAAGTACGCTAGCGCTGAACGACGAGACGGGCAGCGTAAAGCTTGCCGACCCCAAGACGGCACGGCTGGAAATGGACGGCAAGGGAAACACCACGCTGGACTCTTCGAAATCGGTAAAGATAACTTGCGGCAAGGCATGCGTCGAGCTGTATGAGAACGGAACCATCCTCATTAACGGCAAGCAGATAACGGTGGACGCGACAACGGGCGTCAGCGTGGGCGTAGGTGAGGAAGGCTCCCACGACACCGGCATAGCAATGTCCAAGGAGAAACTTGAGGCCACGTCGAAGACGATGGTGGTGGACGGCACCGACGCCACCTTTGTGGGTTCGAGCGGAGGCGACACCTCGGTAAGCGCGAGCGGCGAGGTGAAGGTGGGCGGAAGTAAGGTCAGCTTAAACTAACGGCATGAACTCGGTACGCTTAGAACTGCTCAAGATAGACAGGCTATGGCATGGCCAGGTGAAAGGCCATGCCGACAAGCCTTTGTTCGTATGCCTGGGCGAGAGGCATGGGCTGAAACTGTTTGACGCCTACTTCAAGAGCCGCAGCGCCGACGGGATGGAAAGCCGCGACCTGTTCCTGACGTACTACATGCCGTTCGACGACGCGCGGGAATACGGCCGGCCGCTGTTGGCCGACCTCCAGTTGGCCTATACCCTATGGCGTGAAGAGAACGGCGACTCGACGCCGTGCGGCGAATGGCAGGCGGAAGGGTTGGAGGCGGAAGGCGAAACGAAAACGGACGCAGGGGCCACGGCCAAGGCCCTGACGGGGCTTTATGGGGCATTTCCCCCGATGCGCGGGCGGAAGGTGTTCATCCTGCTGTCGCCACAGCACATCGGCGACGTATCGCTATTCGAACTGTGGCTGAAAGAATGGTGCGACGGCATGGAGAGCGACGACATCAAGTTGGTGGTGACGGAACAGGCTGAGGCCAGGCTGTTGCGCAACCTGCCCGAAGAGAGGCACGAGTTCGCGCTCGGCTCCACGGACATCGCCTCGCTGATGAACAACGTGGCCGCACAGACAAGCGCCAACCCCAACGACGGGGAGAGCGTATTGCAACAGCAGATGTTGCTGGCCAACGCGCATTTCTGCAAGGGAGAGTTCGACTCCGCCCACGTGGCACTGGACAAGGCCGTCGCCATCGCCGGCAGACACGGACTTCTAGACGCCGCTTGTGCTGCCCACCTGCTGAAGGCTTACGTCTGGCTGACACAAGGCGACGGGGAACGGGCCGACGCCCAGTTTCACGCCTTGCTGTCCGTTGTGGGGCGCGACACGCCGCTGGCGGCGCAGATGCATGCGAACTACGCAGGATTCCTGCTCGCCACCAAACGAAAAGACAAGGCGCTGGACGCATTCGGGGAGGCGGCCGAAATCTCTAAGGCGGCGGGGAACCTGCCGCTGGAGATGGAGTGTCACCGTATCATGGGACAATTGCTGGACAGCCGCTTTTCTGATTCAGAAACCATCGCCCATTACGAACGGTGCTTAGATATCGGTGAATCCATGTCCGAAACAGAAAGGAGACAAGGTTCGCTGGCTTACATCGCTAGCTTGCTGCTGACTAAATACGGAAACACGGCAAAGGGCGACGAACTCTGTAAACGGATGGAACAATGCCTGGGAGCCGATTGGCAAACCGATGTGAAGCCTCCTCAAATGGAAAGCAGCTATTATTCACCCTACAAAGAAACATCGTCATGAAGATAACCGCCAAGAAAACCATCATACGGAGCACCGCCGTTCAACAGGCGGGCAAGCACTTCGACCTCGTGTTGGGCATCGACATCCACTGGACCAAGCTGCCCATGCCGCCCTTCCCCTTGCCGTTGCCGCACCCCTTCGTGGGATTCGTCTTCGACCCCGTGGACTATGTGCACCTCTCCATACCCGTACCCGCGATACTCCAGCGGTTGCTGGGGCTCCCTCCCAGCCTGCCGATGGGGGCCACGGTGTACGTGCAAGGCCGCGTGAGGGCCGGAACCACCACCTCGGTGTTCGGTTTCGGGGGGAAGGTGAAACCCAAGGCGCCGGGGCCTATGGCCGCGGCCTGCATGGTGGAAGATGTCATTCCCATCAAGCACATCACGGGCGGCCTGCCCTCCTACAAGATATTCTTCGGCGACCTGGAGGGCCCGCACGATGGCGAGGTGTACTTCGGCTCGGAGAGCGTCTCGGTCGACGGCAGCGAGTGCGGCGGTTCGTTCCCCGCGCAGGTGCTCACCTGCTGGGGCGCCCCCTTCGGCCACCAGTTCTTCCCGCCCACGTGGCTGGGGCTCTACCAGCACGCGCTCTCGCTGTACGTGCCGCTGTCCTTCGGCAAGCCCGTGATGGTGGGCGGCACGTTCGTACCGCACAAGTACACCCTGGCCGACATCCTGATGCGCGCTGCGGCTGTGGTGATGATGCGTTTCCTGGGATTCGTCGCGCGCAAGGGGCTCACGCGGTTCAACCACATGCTGATGCGTAAGTTCGGCCCAAACCCCGTCTCCGACGCGCTTTGCCGTTTCGGTTTCGAGCCTGTGAACCTGGTGA
>CAUPVH010000403.1:0-2709 GCA_963514635.1 uncultured Prevotella sp.
CAGTTGGTTCAATGCCATTTTCCTTTTTGAGGACATTTGCCAACTCGTTTACTTCTTTTACTGTCAAATTTACTAATTCTTCAGCGATAGCTTTGATATCTGCCATTTTATTCTAATTTTTAATTGTTTTTAATATAAGTGTTGTTGATTGACTTTTAATTGAACTCCCTCACGAACATCAATCTGTTTATGCCACGAGAGGAAGACTCAACGAATTATTCAGGGCGCTCGCCCAAAGTTTTGAGCACACCATGAATGGTGCCTGCGCCTGATTGAAGAGCGGAAATAACGTTCTTCGCGGGCGATTGCAGCAAGGCCACAATGTCGGCGATAACCTCGTTCTTGCTCTTAAGAGCTACCAGCTCGTCTAGTTTGTCAGCTCCTACGTAGAAGCTTTCCTCGGCATAAGCAGCCTTCAGAGCAGGAATTCCTTCCTTCTTATAGTCTTTCAGCAATTTTGCAGGTTCGTTCGCAACCGTGCTGAACATGATTGCGGTGGTACCTTTCAATGTGCCGTAAAGGGGTTCGAAATCGATGTCGGATGCCTCGAAAGCTTTGTGCAGAAGTGTATTCTTCACAACAGAAAGCTTAATTTCCTTCTTGAAACAAGTTGCGCGCAACTTGGTCGTCGCTTCGGCGTTAAGGCCGGCAAGGTCTACAAGATAGAAATGAGGATACTCCTTCAGCTTCTTACCGAGTTCTACGATGATAGTATCTTTTACTTCTTTCTTCATTTTACAAAACTTTTAGAGTTATTCAACTGATTTCGGATCAATCTTGATACCCTTACTCATTGTGCTTGAAATAAAGATACTCTTGATATACGTACCTTTAGCAGCGGCAGGTTTGAGCTTGATTACAGTAGCCACGAATTCCTTCGCGTTTTGGTAAATCTGCTCAGGAGTGAAAGAAACCTTTCCGATTGAGGTATGGATAATACCAGCCTTGTCTACTTTGAAATCTATTTTACCCGACTTGATGTCTTTCACTGCCTTGGCCACATCCATCGTTACCGTACCGCTCTTGGGGTTAGGCATCAGTCCGCGAGGGCCGAGGATACGGCCTACGCTACCTACCTTACCCATTACCGAAGGCATGGTGATGATAACGTCGATGTCGGTCCAACCACCTTTAATCTTCTCGATGTACTCGTCAAGACCAACATAGTCGGCACCAGCCTCTTTGGCAGCAGCTTCAGCATCGGGCGTACAGAGAACGAGAACGCGCACGGTCTTACCAGTTCCGTTAGGCAGCGTACAAACGCCACGAACCATCTGGTTGGCCTTGCGAGGGTCTACGCCCAAACGCACGTCGATGTCGAGAGAAGCGTCAAACTGAGTAGTGGTGATTTTCTTCACCAACTCAGCAGCCTCTTTAAGTGTATAGGCTTTCCCTGCTTCAATCTTATCAGCTACTGATTTTTGCTTTTTTGTCAGTTTACTCATTTTCTTAATTGAAGTTTTAATTATTTACCAGGGAACTCCCCATTTACAGTGATACCCATACTTCTAGCCGTACCTGCGATAAGCCTCATGGCAGACTCAACCGTAAAACAGTTCAAGTCTTTCATCTTATCTTCAGCTATCACTTTGATCTGCTCCCAGGTGACAGAAGCTACCTTCTGTCGGTTTGGCTGAGCAGAGCCGCTCTTAACCTTGGCAACCTCTTTAAGTTGTACAGCTGCGGGAGGCGTCTTGAGCTCAAAGCTGAATGACTTGTCAGTATAGTAGGTGATGACAACCGGAATTACCTTACCGGCCTTGTCCTGAGTTCTTGCATTGAACTCTTTGCAGAACCCCATGATGTTGATACCTTTCGAACCCAATGCAGGGCCTACGGGAGGAGAGGGGTTAGCAGCGCCACCTTTAATCTGTAACTTGATTAATCCAGCAACTTCTTTAGCCATTTGTTGTAACTGCGCATCAGCCTTCCTTTTCTACTTGCATAAAACCTAACTCCAAAGGCGTTTTGCGCCCAAAGATCTTGACCATCACCTTCAGCTTGTGTTTCTCGGTGTTCACCTCTTCGATAACACCCATGAAACCGCTGAACGGCCCATCCGTAACCTTCACCGTTTCGTCAACAGAATAGGGGATGTCGATGTCGTTCTCCAATTCCGTGTTCTCTGCGGCGCCAAGCATCCGGTTGATGTCTGCCTGCGGCACGGGAGAGGGATTGTCCAATCCGCCAAGAAAACCTAAGACATTAGGCATGAACCTCAGTGTGTGCGCAACGTCCCCCTTAAGGTCCGCCTCGACGAACACGTAGCCGGGAAGACTAATCTTCTCCTTTTCCACGCGCTTGCCATTACGCAAAGACGCCTGTTTTTCCATCGGTATCAATACCTGAAAAACATGCGACTGAAGCATCGTGTTGTGTTTCAATTCGGCCTCGATGTATTCTTTCACCTTAGCCTCCTTGCCACTAACAGCACGAAGCACATACCAATTTTTCTGTGTTTCTGCCATTGTTCCTTAACAAATTAATGCGGATATATCCCACTCATGATGAACTTAAACGCGCTGTCCATGGCGAACACCACGAGTGCAATGACTAGGGAAGCAGATAATACAACCATTGCACTGTGGGTAAGTTCGGCACGCGTAGGCCAAGTAGTATTATGCGCCAGCTCGTTGTAACAAGCCTTGCAGTAGTTTACTATCTTCTTAAACATATCTTTTTTAGAAATCCACTGATTTTCTGTTCTAA
>CAUPVH010000404.1:0-2700 GCA_963514635.1 uncultured Prevotella sp.
ACCAGCTTTATTGCGAGGGAAGAACCATCGGAACGTTCCAATTTGAGTCGGCTGGCATGCAGAAATACTTGCGCGAGCTGCAACCCTCGGTGTTTGAAGACCTCATTGCCATGAACGCCCTTTATCGTCCAGGGCCAATGGACTACATTCCCGACTTCATTGCGCGTAAACGCGACCCATCGAAGGTGAAGTATGACATCCCTTGCATGGAGAAGTATCTTAAAGATACGTACGGCATTACGGTGTATCAAGAGCAGGTGATGTTGTTGTCTAGGCAGCTGGCCAACTTTACGCGCGGACAGAGCGACACGCTGAGAAAGGCAATGGGTAAGAAACTTATTGCGCAGATGGATAAGTTGGAAACGCTGTTCTACGAGGGCGGAATGAAAAACGGACACCCAAAGGAAGTGCTCAACAAGATTTGGGAAGACTGGAAAAAGTTTGCTTCGTACGCCTTTAACAAGAGTCATGCCACATGTTACTCGTGGGTGGCTTTCCAAACGGCGTACTTCAAGGCGCATTATCCGGCCGAATATATGGCCGCCGTGATGAGTAGAAACCTTGCCAACATATCGGAAATAACCAAGTTTATGGACGAATGTAGGGCGATGGGCATTAAGACGCTGGGGCCTGACGTGAACGAGTCGCGCTTGAAATTCAGCGTGAACAAGCATGGCGAGATACGTTTTGGGCTTGCTGCCATCAAGGGAATGGGCGACGCGGCGGCTCAGGCCATCATTCAAGAACGCGAAAAGAACGGGCCTTACACTTCGGTGTTCGACATGGTGCAACGCGTGAACCTGAGTTCGGTGAACAAGAAGGCCATTGAAAGCTTGGCACTAAGCGGTGGATTTGACAGCTTGGGCATTGCGCGCGAAAGCTATTTCGGGACAGATAGCAAGGGGGCTACCTTTATAGATAACCTTACTCGCTATGGACAGCTGTTCCAAATGGAGCAACAGCAGATGCAAAACTCGCTCTTCGGTGCCAGCAATGCCGTGGAAGTGAGTACTCCGCCCGTGCCACAAGCGGAGCGTTGGAGTAGCATTGAACGCCTGAACAAGGAGCGCGACTTGGTGGGGATTTACCTTTCGGCGCATCCGCTAGACGATTATAAGATTGTGTTGCAGTCTATGTGCAATACGGGATGCAACGAACTGGAAGACAGAATGGCATTGGTGCAGAAGGCCGAGGTGACATTGGCGGGCATGGTAACCAATACGCGTTCGGCTGTTACCAAGACAGGAAAACCCTGCGGCTTTGTAACCATCGAAGACTATTCGGGTTCGGGCGAGCTGGCTTTCTTCGGCGAAGAGTGGGGAAGATGGAATGGCATGTTTGAAGTGGGCAGAACGCTTTTCGTGAAGTGCCGATTTACGCAGAAATATCCCACTAGTGCGTTTGTTGACTTGCAGGTGGCGAACATCGAATACTTGCAAACCACGTTTGACAAACGGGTTGAACGGTTTACGATTCAGGTGGACAGCGCGCACATCGACCAAACGGTTGTGAACGATATTGTGACAATGGTGAGCGACAGTCCTGGTCAGGCGCAGCTTTATTTTGAAGTCTACGACAGCGAAAGTAACAATACGCTGCTGTTAAAGGCAAGCATTCCGCCGATAAGGGTTGGGCGAACGCTGGTTAATTACGTGGAAAGCGACCCGCACATGAACTATAAGGTGAACTGATTTGGCAGATGTAGTGACAAATTTACACATCGCTGACAGCCTTTCTGCCGAAAGGGGATGGGCGTTGCCATTTTTGTTACTATATATATAAGGTGTAAGACGTGGACATTTGCTGCCTTAAAGGCATTTTGAAAGAAAACAGAATGCCTGCGATGCGCATTTTGTGGCACGGAGTTTGCATTGAGCTAATTGGACAAAACAAACCCAATAGAGATTAATAACAAATAAATAAGGAATACATCATTATGGAAGTAAAAATCACATCAGAAAACTTCGAGAGTTATAAGAATGGCGAATTGCCATTGGTTGTTGACATTTGGGCTACATGGTGCGGACCGTGCAAGATGGTTGGCCCCATCATCTCTGAGTTGGCAAACGACTACGACGGCAAGATTGTTGTAGGAAAATGCGACGTAGAAGAGAATAACGAGGTTGCCGCAGAGTTCGGTGTGCGCAGCGTTCCCACCATTCTGTTCTTTAAAGGCGGACAGCTGGTAGACAAATTCGTTGGTGCAACCAATAAGGAAACGCTCGACGCGAAGTTCCAAGCCCTGCTGTAACTCGACCTTTAATGGTGAGAAACGAAAATGAAGTGCAAGACACCAGATGTGTGTCTTGCACTTTTTTTGTCGCCGATTTTTCGGAAGTGGATTCAAAGCACATTTCATTCGGGGTGTTTTTGGAATAGTCTTGCTGTTCTTATTCTCTTTTCTCATTCCCCCAAAGATGGGTTTCTCACCACCCAATTGTTCCTAATCTGCTTGTGCCTATGTGGCTTTGTGTGGGTCGTCTTTGTGTGAACAGCGGACTAATAGAAAGAAGTGCGGGGCTGTGACAAATGTCGCAACCCCGCACTTTGTGCATATTACAATCGGAATATTCTGTCGTCGAAGTTCTCATCAACATCAAACTCCTCGTCAAACTCCTTGCCTGGTTTTGCTCCGGGCTCTTCTGCTTGGAACGAACCTGCGGCCAAATGCGTCTCAATGGTGAGCAACTCCATCAGTAC
>CAUPVH010000405.1:0-2698 GCA_963514635.1 uncultured Prevotella sp.
GAATATAGAACGTCGTTCTAAATGTTCAACAAACTGGTCTTCCTGTATTCTTAATTTAAAGTCCGCATATTTCCCATTGCCTTTTACCCCAAATATATAACTACCTTTAGGGGTAAAATCTGCAAGAATCTTCCTCCCAAATTCAGTTCGCGCAAGTATACGCATTCCGTCAGCAAAATGTTTAGGACTTTGATAATAGCACGTAGGAACAGCTCCATCATCAACATAAAGCACAGTCACGACCTTACTTCCTTCATAATCAACATGATTAATAGGATTCCCCAAACAATACGCATAGGGTGAGATGTCGTAATATTTCTCGGCCAATGGGTCAATGCTAGTCCATCGTCCTAGTGCAGCATCATATTGGCGTGCGCCATAGTCGTAAAGGTTTAGGCCGTGGATGCGGTCTAGCTCTTTGCCGTTATACTTATAGCGTTGGGCTGCACCTTGAGTGCTTGCCGACATTAAAGCACCAAAGGGGTAGTAGTGGTTCATTTGTTCGCCAAAGCCGTCGTCGCGAACAACAAGGCGGTTGTTGCCCAGATAGTCTTTAACATAATAATGAAAGGTGGGGGCAGATGTTGCCGTGCTGTCGGCGAAGGTTATGTAGCCACCATCAATCGGTACGTAGGCCAGCTTACCATTCTCGTAAACCGCGCTGCCGCAATAGTCGATGCTGTTGCGTGCCATATATGGTTGTTGGGCTTGGGAAGAAACGTTGCCGTGCATCACCTGTGTAACGGGCATACTCTCGGAATACGAGGCTATGGCGTAGCTGGTGCGCAGCTTGTTTCCGTCGGCATCGTAGAGGTAAGCAATGCTGCTGCCATCGGTGAAACGTACGTCTTGAGGTAAGTTTTGCGTGTTGTAGCTTATTTTACAGATGTGCTTGTTTAAGTCGGCAGTCATGTTGCCATTGGCGTCGTATGTATATTCTTCCGCTCGGTCTGATCCATCTGTAAATTGGAAACCATTAGAGAAACGCGGATCACCAAATCTATCACTAGCCTTACATAACTGGTTACCGTTGTATTTCATCTCAACATAGTCTATTGGGCCAAACATGTCATAATAATACTCACCATTGCGCCATAGCGTGATTAAGTTTCCCTGCAAATCATACTTATAGCTAGTATCATAGTGGTTATTGGCTTTATCGTTTTCAACATATTCCGCTTTTTTCAATCGAGAAAGACCATCGTAGTTGAAACGGAAACATCGCTTTATGTTGTTTGTTTCTTCGAAACGGCCTTTCGCAGGTTTCCCTATAGATGAGACATAAGCTGAAATATTTCCACTGTAGCAAGGGGTGATATACTCGACGCGTGCGGGGTAACCATCTTCATAACAAATCTTTTCTTCAAGCAAAGGGCAATAGCGTACAATAGGCCACGACCGTATATTATAGTTAATCGTTCGGGCCAGCTCCGCCATACCCCCCGTACGCTCGTCGTGCACTCTTCCCAACTCATCATAATCTATTTCGTGCAACGTTTTCTTTTCAGCATTGTTCAGGCTATAAGTAACCTTTGCCAGTCGGTCGGCATGATCGTACTCGTATTCGTAGCGTTGCGTTAGTGTAGGCATATTTGCAGTGCTGTGAACCATAAGTTTGCTTACGGGTTTGTCGGTGAAGCTGTATTTATAACTCGTATCATCATATCCACCCCGCATGTTGGTGCGTATCTGACGGGTAAGTCTACCCTTGCGGTCGTATAGATTCACCTCGCGCAAAAGGCTGTCGCAACCATATACTGCCACTTCGCGTCCTGTTAGCAGGCCTTGGGCACGCTGTGCACTAACTTTAAAACATGGACTGTTGAACCCCTGTTGCTTGAGAAAGCTATAATCGTCGTAAAACTTTCTAATTGTTACGAGGCTGTCGCTGCCCACGGCGCGCTCCACCACATGGGTGTTACGCCCCAAAGCGTCGTATCGGTAGAACGTTTTATGTCCTGTTCGACGTTGGTTTCCTGTTTGGGACATCACCACCTGGTCGGCAGCATCGTAGGCGTAGACAATCTTCTCGCAGCCAGGCAATTGCTTTTCGATGCAGCGGTTGGTCTCGTCGTATAGATAGCGAAAGGCAAACTTGTCGATACTGGGCTGCTTTTGGTACATGGGTTGCAGCACGTAGCGAATGTTGCCGCGTAGATCGTGTACAAAATATACGTCGCTATACGTGTTTCCATCCACTCTACGCACCAGCAACTGTCGCCCTTCAGCATCGGCGAAAACATACTTTTCATTTCGGTCTTCATCGGTAAGTTTTTGCACGAGCAGTTGGTTGCTGGGAAAGAGACCCTCTTCTTTCAATGTACCAGTGGCTTCATCCACAGTGTACTTTTTGCAAGCTAGTACACCACTGCTTTTGTTGGTATGGAGAGATGATACTGAGGGATGTCCTACCCACGCCCGCCCTGGCCCTATGCTTTTTGTCCTTCTGCCCTTCTGCCATGGCTCGTATGCGCGTAGTTCAAATGGAGCAGTGTCCCAATAATAGCCATCTTTGTTGCCCATATCGGCAGTTTCCACATAGACTGCGGTGGTGGGTATGGGTAGCCAAATCTTGCTTTTTCTCCCCATAACATCATATTCTATCCTGTCGGCCAAATTGTTTTTGTTTGGCGTAACATGAAGCTGCACATTCTGCACAGGTCGGCCAAGGCCGTCAACGTATTGTATGTTGTCTAAC
>CAUPVH010000406.1:0-2691 GCA_963514635.1 uncultured Prevotella sp.
CTTAAAAATAGACAAGTCGAAAGGTGTGAATGGATAGAAACAGTATTAATTTGCCTACTTTTAGACTGTTTGTTTCGCTAGAACGGATTGAAAATTAGAATGCGTTTGTAAAATAAAAGATAGAAATTTAAGTTTATGGGTTGATTAGTTTATGAGTTGGTGAGTGTGTAAGTTGATGAGCTGATAAGTTTATAGGTTAGTGATTTTTTGCGTTTGTAAGTTGTTAAGCTCATGGCTTATTATGCGAATGGGTTTATCGCCTTGTGAGTTTGGTGAGTTTATAAGTTGGCAAGTTCGTGCGTTGTTATGTGCATGGGTTGGTGAATGTAGGGGCAGACAAGTTGGCGGGTTGGCGAATTGGTGAGGTGGAAGAAGACGAGTTGCTAGGTGGACATGCGGGCAAGTAAACGCAGTGACAAGAGGGCTTGTTAAGTCAAGGGGTGAACATGTTTGCTGGTTAGCGGGTTAGGAAGTGGGTAAGGATGTTGGCTTGTTTGCACGTAGGTAAGGCCGTAGGCCTATGAACGGATGGGACACCAAAAAACCAGGCTGTGGCGAACGACAAAAGTCGGCGGGTTTTTAGTTCGGCAATTTTTCTTCTTTCGCTTGCTCGTGTCGATAAAATGGCGTAACTTTGAAGGTGATTTTTAATTCGTCAGGAAACAAGAAAGACAAAATGGAAGACTTCGTTCACCTTCACGTACACACATATTATTCTATACTCGACGGACAATCGAGCATACAACGCCTTGTGGATAAGGCCATAGCCAACGGCATGGGCGGTATGGCACTGACCGATCATGGCAACATGTTCGGCACGAAAGAGTTTTTTAACTACTGCAAAAAGGTTAACGGCAAGCGCAAAGAAGAAGGGTTGCCAGAATTTAAACCTATCATCGGCTGTGAGATGTATGTGGCACGGCACCGCAAAACAGACAAGGTGAAGGAGAATGGAGACATGAGTGGCTACCACCTTATTGTGCTGGCGAAGAACTATAAGGGGTATAAGAACCTGATAAAGCTGGTGTCGCGGGCATGGGTGGACGGCTATTACATGCGACCCAGAACCGACCGCGAAGACTTGGAAACCTATCACGAGGGACTGATTGTTTGTTCGGCTTGCATCGCGGGCGAGGTTCCACGCAAGATTTTGAGGAACGACATCGAGGGCGCACGCGAGGCTGCGCAATGGTATCACCGCGTTTTTGGCGACGACTATTACTTGGAGTTGCAACGCCACGAGGTGAAGGATCCGCATATACGGGCCAACAGAGAGGCGTACCCGCTGCAACAACGTGCCAATAAGGTGATGTTGGAAATGGCGGAAGAGATGGGTATCAAGGTGGTATGCACGAACGATGCCCACTTTGTGGACCAAGAGAATGCCGAGGCACACGACCACTTGCTGTGTTTGTCGACAGGTAAGGACCTAGACGACCCCACGCGCATGCTATACTCTAAGCAAGAGTGGTTTAAAACGCGCGAAGAAATGAACGAGGTGTTTGGCGATTTGCCCCAAGCCATGCGCAACACGGTGGAGATATTAAATAAGGTGGAAACCTACTCGATAGACCATTCGCCCATTATGCCCTTCTTCCCCATACCAGAAGATTTCGGAACGGAGGAACAATGGCGACAACGCATATCGGAAAAGGAACTATACGACGAGTTTACATCCGATGAAAACGGACAGAACCAGCTGCCACCCGAAGAGGGAGAGGAGAAAATTAAGAAACTGGGTGGATACGAAAAGCTGTATCGAATAAAGTTCGAGGCCGACTATTTGGCCAAACTGGCATACGATGGGGCTAAGAAACTATATGGCGAGCCGCTTACAGAGGAAGTGCGCGAACGTGTGAACTTTGAACTGCACATTATGAAAACAATGGGCTTTCCGGGCTACTTCCTCATCGTACAAGACTTTATCAACACGGCGCAGGACGAACTGGACGTTATGGTTGGGCCTGGACGTGGGTCGGCGGCAGGCTCTGTTGTGGCCTATTGTTTGGGCATAACGAAGATAGACCCCATCAAGTACGATTTGCTTTTCGAACGTTTTCTTAACCCCGACCGTATCTCGTTGCCCGATATTGATACCGACTTCGACGACGACGGACGCGGGCGCGTGCTGGAATGGGTGGAAGATAAGTACGGACACGACAAGGTGGCGCACATCATTACCTACGGAACGATGGCCACGAAAAACTCTATTAAGGACGTTGGACGTGTGGAAAAGGTGCCGCTGAAGATTGTGAACGACTTGTGTAAGCTTATTCCCGACAAACTGCCCGATGGCTTGAAGATGAGCGTGGCTAATGCTATTAAGGCTATTCCAGAGCTGCGCGAGGCGGAGGCATCGGCAGATGAGGGGTTGCGCAACACCATGATGTATGCCAAGATGTTGGAGGGCACGGTGCGCGGAACGGGCATTCACGCCTGTGGAACAATCATCTGTCGCGACGCGATTAGCGATTGGGTGCCCGTTTCTACTGCCGAAGATAAGGCCGATCCTGGACATAAGCTGCTTTGTACCCAATACGACGGGCATGTTATCGAAGAAACGGGGCTTATCAAGATGGACTTCTTGGGACTGAAGACGCTTTCCATACTGAAAGAGGCCGTGGAAAACGTGCGCATTTCTACGGGAAAGACCATCGACTTGGAGAAAATACCCATCGACGATGCTAAAAC
>CAUPVH010000407.1:0-2687 GCA_963514635.1 uncultured Prevotella sp.
AGTTCATACAGTCGGGTATGGTGAAGGTTAACGGCAATGTTGTTACCGAATTGGGTACGAAGGTACTTCGTTCAGACGAGATTATCTTCCACGAACAGCCCGTAACGCTCGAAAAGAAAGTGTACGTGCTGATTAACAAGCCCAAGGATTACGTTACAACCAGCGACGACCCACAACAACGCAAGACGGTGATGGACCTCGTTAAGGGCGTTTGTCCTGAGCGTATCTACCCCGTTGGCCGACTCGACCGCAACACAACGGGTGTGCTGCTGCTCACCAACGACGGCGACTTGGCCAGTAAGTTGGCTCATCCCAAGTTCTTGAAGAAGAAGGTGTACCATGTGTTCCTCGACAAGGAAGTTACCGAACACGACTTGCAACAGATTGCAACAGGCGTTACGCTCGACGACGGCGAAGTGCATGCAGATGCCATCGAGTATGCCAACGACAAGGACAAGACACAAGTGGGAATTGAAATCCACAGCGGAAAGAACCGCATTGTGCGCCGTATATTCGAAAGCTTAGGCTATCGCGTGGTGCGCCTTGACCGCGTTCAATTCGCCGGACTCACCAAGAAGAACCTCAAACGCGGCGACTGGCGCTTCCTCACCGAGAAGGAAGTAGACATGCTAAGAATGGGGGCTTTTGAATAATAAACAATAGGAGCGGAGGAGTTAAGGAGTTAAGGAGTTAAGCCAAATGCTTTTATAGTGTTAGTGAAAACTCCTTATTACCTTACTTCTTAACAATTTATAGGCCGATTTTAAAGGCCGCATGCGTCAACACTAGTGGCTTGCACAGACACTACAAGCAGCTTGTACTGGCACTACAAAAGCCTTGTACAGACACTACAAGAGGCTTGTAGCGCGACTACAAAAGCCTTGTAGCCCCACTACAAGCGGCATTGTACATACGCATTGCCGACAAAACATGTTGGCAAACGAATTTATACAACCAATTCTTTTCCACAATAAATAGAGGACGAAAGTTAGAAAAGGCAGTTAATCGAGGGCCTAACCTAGAAAGTTCACCCCCTACCACATGGACATTGGGCTTAACTACTTAACCCCTCAACTCCTCAACTCCTAATAAAAAACATCAATGGAAAAAACTCGTAGAACAAAGATTGTAGACGTTCTTCAACGCACTGACTTCGGTTCAGAGGTCAACGTGAAGGGCTGGGTACGAACTCACCGCAGCAGTAAGGTGGTAGATTTCATCGCCTTAAACGACGGTTCTACCATCAACAACGTACAAATAGTTGTCGACCCAACGAAGTTCGACACCGAATTACTTAAACAAATAACCACCGGCGCATGCGTAAGCGCAACGGGTAAACTGGTGGAAAGCCAAGGACAAGGCCAAAACTCGGAAATTCAATGCACCGAGTTGCAACTCTTGGGCGGCTGCGGCAGCGACTATCCCATGCAGAAGAAGGGCCAAACCTTCGAGTATATGCGCCAGCATGCACACCTCCGCTTGCGCACCAACACCTTCGGAGCCGTTATGCGCATACGCCACAACATGGCCATTGCCATTCACCAATACTTTCACGAGCACGGCTACTTCTATTTCCACACGCCCATCATCACCGCTAGCGATGCCGAAGGGGCGGGCGAAATGTTCCAGGTTACAACGAAAAAACTGGACGACTTGAAGAAAGACGAGGACGGAAAGGTGAACTACAACGACGACTTCTTCGGCAAGATGACCAGCCTTACCGTGAGCGGACAGCTTGAAGGCGAGCTTGGAGCAACGGCCTTGGGGCAGATTTACACCTTCGGCCCAACCTTCCGAGCCGAAAACAGCAACACGCCACGCCACCTTGCAGAGTTCTGGATGATTGAACCCGAAATGGCTTTCATCGACCTTGACGACCTGATGGACACCGAAGAAGACTTCATTAAGTATTGTGTACGCTGGGCATTAGACAATTGCAAGGACGACCTTGCGTTCCTCAACAAGATGATAGACAACACACTGATTGAACGTTTGCAGGGTGTTGTGAGCGAAGAGTTCGTCCGACTAGACTACACCGAGGGCATTAACATCCTCGAAGAGGCCGTAAAAGCCGGCAAAAAGTTCGAGTTCCCCGTTAGCTGGGGCATGGACTTGGCCAGCGAGCACGAACGTTTCTTGGTTGAAGAGCACTTCAAAAAGCCTGTCATCATGACCCACTACCCCAAGGGTATCAAGGCTTTCTACATGAAGTTAGACGAAGACGGCCGCACCGTTCAAGGCACCGACGTGCTGTTCCCGCAAATAGGCGAAATCATTGGCGGTAGTGTTCGCGAAGAAAACTACGACAAGTTGGTGGCTCAAATCGAAGAACGCCACATCCCCATGAAGGACATGTGGTGGTATCTAGACACACGTCGCTTTGGTTCATGCCCCCACGGAGGTTTCGGTTTGGGCTTCGAAAGGCTCATCCTCTTCGTTACCGGCATGCAAAACATTCGCGACGTCATCCCCTTCCCACGCACGCCGAAGTCGGCAGAGTTCTAACAACGCCGTTGCGAAAGGGATAAACCAATCCGCATACAGATGGAAAGGCAAGAAAGAAACTAGCACCACCCCCCCAAAAAGGGCAGCGCGCAGGCTCTTTCTTGCCTTTGCTTTTTGGGCAAAGAAGAGGTTAAACCCCGCCCAACACGCCATGACACACCAGTCTTGAACAACATGAATAC
>CAUPVH010000408.1:0-2686 GCA_963514635.1 uncultured Prevotella sp.
GTTCCTGGGTTTGGGGCATCGTAAGAAGTGGTTGGCGCCGTACTCCAAGTTTGTAGGCGCACCTTAACGGGCGCGCTTATCTTCATGAGCAAGCGCTTGTTTTTATGACTGAGTAGAATTTTATTCTTTCCTTTCAGTTCTGCTTTGGTGGGGGTTAGCATCGTCCAACGCATTGTTGTTGGTTTTTCGCCCGTCTGTATTTCATCGCTCACCAACACATATTTATTGTCTACTATTTCAACTCGGCGATTGGCCGATTTAATTTGTTCGGCATAAACGGGAGTTAAGTCGGCTGAAATGGAAAGCCTTTTGGCAAGCGATGCAGTGTCGCCTAGGCATACATAGCCCTGCACATCTTGCAGACAGTTGTTGAATGTAAGCGTGTTGTGGGCCATGTTGGTATAACGGAACACCTTCCAGCGGTCTGAATTCTGGCTTTTATTCCAGATGTCAAGCCCCAACGACTCTAACGAATGGTAATCTTGTCGCCCAAAGTCCATTGCCCAACGTTGGCCATTGGCCACCATCACGAACGAACCAGCATCCAAATGGGCATGGCTTGACGAGGCAGACCCACCTTTGAAGGCCAAGAAAATGGCTTTTTTGTCGTCCCACGAGGTGCGCATAAGCGCAACGGGCGTCACGGATGCGGGGGACACCCACGTCTTTTGTTGCGGTTCGGGTAGGTTGCGCATGTCTACACCAGCCCCCCATAGCAGGGCGAGCGTGAAGAAACGATAGTCCATCAGTTTCTTTTTGTTGCCGCTAAGAAAAAGGTTTCGTTCGTTCCATAGCAACGATAAGTCGTTGTTGCGCTTAGCAAACCAAAACATGGCAGGACTCATTCTGCCAGAATCCTTGTTGTCGCCATAGTTGAAGGAGTCGTGATCGGGTGCCACCATGTGCAGTATAAACCCAGCAGACTCTAAGAAACCTTTCTGTTGGGACAGGTTAAAGTCGGTGCCAAAGCATTTCTCCAACGCATCAATGAGCATGACATTATAGGTGGTTCCAAATCCCCAATAAGAGTATCCTTCTGGATAAGCTCCATCGGGACCATAGTTCTTCATTGGCTGATGTATGGAAGAAATGGAACGTTGAAGGACACTGTCGCACAAGCTTCGGGCGTCTTCGTAAATGGCAAGTGCCCCATAGGCCATAGCCGTGTTGCATACTTGATTCCAATTGTTTTCTTTTTGCAGCCAGCCGTTGTACTGAGTGTCATACGAAGGCTTTAATCCTTTATTGATGATGGCTTGTCGAAGGCTTTCTTTCGTAGTGTCGCTCATCCTGTCGAACAGCCAATCGTAACCAACGGCGACAGCAGTTGTCATCTCTGCCACATCTAGATAGTGGCTTGGATTCCAGTCGGAGAAGGCCGAAACGGTAAGCAACTCTTGCTCCGCCCGTTGGGCATAGCGACTATCTCCCGTCATACGATAGGCATAACCAAGCAACAGAACACGGCGCAAGGTTTCTCTTGACACATCCAACAAACGCCGTCCTATTACGATACGCTGGGGCATAGGCATCGTTAAAGCGTCGTTTGCGGCATTCATCAGCAAGCTATCTACCTGTTGCCAAAAGGCATCTTTCTTAACAGAGGCTCTAACAGCCGCTTCGTCTGCCTTTGTCAACAGCAAACGAGGATGGGGGGCGTTCATTTGAACGCCCTTTAATACACCATCTTGTGCTTGTGTTTCGGACGATGAACAGAAAAACAAGACAAGCATAAGAGCCAGCGGACGAAAATACATATATAACAAGTTTGTCATAAACTTATTGACCAATTAGTGAGTACTTATCATACTATTCTTCTATTGGTTCCACATGGGTGCACCCAAAGGACCATTCGTGGTAGATGCAGTTGCCGAGAGAGAGGAAGATGGATACCTAAAAGTGAAAGTCTCGTTGTTAGTGAAACCGTCTGCACCGTTCTCGTCTACATAGAAAGGTAAGTCGGCCCAAGGAGACATTCCGGTGTTCAATACCTCGAAGAACTTATCAATATAAGCCATTGGAAGTGGAGGTGCGCCATCAAAGGTCAATACCTCAGAGATGTTATTTTTGTAAACCAAGCGGCCATCTTCAATCATTGTCTGGGCAACAGAGTTGAGCGGAATACGTTCGTAGTTACCGGGATACTTAGTATAGAGTGCCTTTATAGCTTGGTCGGTGTAGACATTGTTGTTGCGAATGTAGATTTTAATGTCCTTCGGGTCGTAGCTATCGCTTTTGGGCAGCTCTTTCAAGTCCCAGAAAGCAGGGGGAGGGTCAGCTTTATAACCAGCCTTCCAGCCCACGTTGGCAAATATATTGTTTTCTATGTAAGCTTTCATGGCATAGTCGATGCGGAAGTGATAGCCAACATTATAAATCGTATTGTTCTTAACCTCAACATAATTGGCTACTGCTCCATCAAAGCGAATGATATGCCCCGTAAGGTTATAGATGGTGCTGTTGGTGATGGAGATGGTGTCGGGAGCATTTCCACGAGAGTCGAACAAGCGGCCATTAGCAGGGTCGGATGTCAGTGCGAAGTTGCGGAAAGTAGAGTTGTCAATGTACACTTTGCTACCGCTATTATCCGTACGAATGCAGAAGTTACGGCAGTTTTCTACAAAACAGCCTTTGAAACGTAGGCTCAAGTTTTTCTTATCCAAGCGAAATAGGCGCTGCATGATGT
>CAUPVH010000409.1:0-2683 GCA_963514635.1 uncultured Prevotella sp.
ATGGAAGACTTGCTGGGCGCAACCACCTATCACAACGTCAATACCTACGCCATCGGCACCTATGCACCCAATTCTTCGCAAGTGCAATACAACTTGAACAATCCTAATGCACTGGTGGGAAAGGGCGATGTGTTTGGTTACGACTATCATCTGCTGGTGAATAAGGCCATGGCTTGGACCAGCTACAACGTGCTGTTGGGACGTGTTAACCTGATGTTGGCCGGTAAGGTTGGCGGCGTCAGCATGCAACGCGACGGCAAAATGCGCAACGGACTATTCTCCGAAAGCTCCTATGGCAAAAGCGGAACAGCGCGTTTCCTTGAAGGTGGCGGCAAAGCAAGCCTAATTTGGAGCATGGGTGGCGGCAATACGTTGCAGCTGGGCCAAGGTTATCAGTATAATGCACCCACACCTTACGTGTCGTTTGTTGCTCCCGAGCTGAACAACGACTTTGTGCGAGACCTTAAAAACGAGCGCGTTTACAGTGCCGAACTAGGATTTCAGCACCAATCTGGCCGTATTCACCTCAACCTAAACGGCTATTTCAGCCATTTGAGCAACGTTTCTGATTGGCAATGCTTTTATTTCGACGACATCAACTCGTTCTCTTACGTGTCGATAACAGGCCAGAAGAAAGTATTTTATGGTGTTGAGGCGGCCTTCAAATACAAATTCAACTCCGCATTCGACGTAAAACTGCTCGGCACGATGAGCGAAGCCAAGACCATTAACGATGCTTACGTAAACTATGTGAACTCTACACAAGGCACATACGAAACCGATATCCTGCTTAACAAAGACATGCGCGAGTCTGGAACGCCCCTTACGGCAGGCAGCTTGATACTTAGCTACCACAAGGGAGGCTGGTTTGTAGACTTGTGTGGCAACTACTACGACCGCATTTACCTGGGTTACTCGGTCTATCATCGCTATAAGAGTGTGGGCGAAAAGCGCGGAAACGTAGACGCCGAAGGCAATGTGATGCGCACCCCGCAAGAGAAAGGCAATGGCGGCTTTATGCTCGACGGGTCTATTGGCAAGAGTCTCTACCTCAAACACGGACAGTTGTCAATCAACTTGATGTTCACCAACCTGCTGAACAACAGCCGTATCGTGACAGGTGGCTACGAACAAAGCCGTTCAGACTACACTGCATCGGGCAATGCACGTGCCTATAAGTTCTCGCGTAACCCCAAAAAGTTCTACGCTTGGGGCACCAACGCGATGCTCAACGTTAGCTATCGCTTTTAATGCGGTAGGCATTCATGCCCCTAGGCACATCATCTAACAATTGATAAGTTCATAACCCAAATGCGCATAGCCACAGTTCGGTTGGCCGAAAGTCACGAACTGGGCAGCGTAAACATAATATCAACAGCGACATGAAAATAAGATATTCGCTCATTGCCATAGCTTGTGCGGCCCTTGTTGGCTGTATGGACAAGGATTGGAACGACCCCAACAACAGTGAGGCGTACGGCAATCCGAGCATAAAAGAAACAAACGTGATTACCATTAGCGAGTTGAAGAACAACTACGCCAATGTCATCGCCTCGCAAACAGACCCTTATAAGCAGGTAGAAAACAACATACAGATAAAAGGTCGCATAACAGGCAACGACATTCAAGGCAACATTTATAATAGCATTTGCCTAGAAGACGCAACAGGCGGCATACTTATCAACATCGCGCAAGGCGGTCTTTTCGGTTATTTACCCGTTGGACAAGAAATCATCGTTAACCTAAAAGACCTCTATGTGGGCAGTTACGGACAGCAAGCGGCCATCGGCACACCCTTTACCAATGGCAAGGGACAGACTTCGGTTAGCAGGATGAACCGCTATTTGTGGAACGAGCACTTCAAGTATGTGGGCGCAGCCGATGCCTCGAAGGTGCAACCCGAGGTGTTCGACGTGTCGAAAATATCGGACACAGAATATCTTCGCACCCACAGTGGCCGACTGATGACCATCAAAGGCGTTAAGTTTAAGGATGCAGATGGTAAAAAGGTGTTTGCATCGGCAGCCGAAAAAGATGCAGCCAACAGCGTTAACCGCGAATTAGAAGGCTTTACAAGCAAACAAATTGTGGTGCGCACCAGCACCTATGCCGACTTTGCCGCCCAGCCACTGCCGCAAGGAACGGTAGACATAACAGGCATCTTCACTCGCTTTCGCAACACGTGGCAAATACTGATACGTACCGAGAGCGACGTAAAGAAGTGAAACACGAAGAGTTTTCGGCCGCTCTCACCATTCTCGTTTGTTGGTCTACACAGCCAGACTTATGCGGATGAAACAACGAAGAGCCGGGTAGAAACTTGATAAAAGAAACATTAACACATATAACAACCAGTCATTATGAAAAAAGTAATCTATGCAATATTGATAGCGGCTCTTGCTACCGCCATGCTCGGGAGTTGCCAAGACGTGCCCGAACCATACACCAACCCGAACGAAAACAAGGGTGGTAACCAAGAAGTGCTTGAACCCGGCACACCTACTGGCACAGGAACAGCAGCCGATCCATACAACGTTACAGCTGCCTTAGAGAAAGTTAAGGCACTGAAAGACGGAGAAAAGCTTGAGAACATCTTCGTTAAGGGCAAAATCAGATTCATTAAAGCTGTTGATACGGGTAGTTACGGCAATGCAGATTACTACATATCAGACGACAACACCAA
>CAUPVH010000410.1:0-2683 GCA_963514635.1 uncultured Prevotella sp.
GTATAGCAGTGCCTTTGCTGGGGTTGTGGTTATGGTTCAGGTGCTTAGCTTCAACATTTTCTTTCGGGCGATAAGTCTACCGTTAGAATATATCGCGCTGGCAAAGGGCGACTCGCGAACCTACCTGCTGCTCGAAGTAGCCTACGACTTGGCTTTTGTGGCGGCCGTTATCGGCGGAATGCACTTAGGCGGATTGTGGGGCGTGGGCTTGTGCCTATCGGTAATGGGGCTGCTTAACCTCATTTTGGTGGCGTGTGTGGTGCAAAAGAAGTTTGGTTATCGCATGCGCCGCAGCGTTTTCCGCAACATCGGCCTGCAATTGCCCTGGCTTATGCTGGCCTATGCCACCACCTTTGTGCACAATATGTCGGTTTATTGCCTCGTTGGTCTTGCGTTGGTTGGCATCAGTTCGTACCTGTCGGTTGGCGCATTGCGAAAGAAAACCAAACGTTAAGAAAATCATCAACTTAGAAATATAAAGAAAATGCCCAAAGTTTCTGTACTGGTTGCCGTGTATAATGCGGAAAAATACCTGCGAGCGTGTATCGACTCGCTATTAAATCAGAGTTTGAAAGACATTGAGGTGGTATGTGTAGACGACGCCTCGACCGATAATTCACTGGCGTTGCTGAACGAATATGCGGCGAAGGACAGCCGATTGAAGGTGGCGACGCTGGCTAAAAGCTCAGGCATTTCGCACACACGCAACGTGGCTTTGGGCATGTCTACGGGCGAATACGTGTGCATGGTCGATTCGGACGATTGGCTTTCGGCCGACGCTTTGCAGCTTTCTGCCGAGGTGCTCGACACTGAACAAGAGGTGGATTGTGTGCTTTTCGACTTTATCATTGCCGAACGCGACGATGTTTTGGACACATACACGCGCCAACGGCGGTATAATTCGATGCCGTTTAATCGTATAAGTGGTCTGCGTGCTTGCGAATTGAGCCTTGATTGGCGCATTCATGGGCTTTATATGATAAGGCGTGCCATACATCTACAATATCCTTACGATGAGAGTAGCCCTGTGTATAGCGACGAAAACACCACACGCGTGCATTATTGGGCATCGCGAGAGGTGGCGCAATGCGCGGGAAAGTATTTCTATCGCCAGCATGCGGAGTCGGCCACGCATGCGCCTAACCTGAATAAGTACTATCGTTTGGACGCTTACAAAAGCTTGAAACAATTTTTGCAGAGCCATACCGACACCCGTTTCCTTTGCGCACGATTTGAAAACATGCGGTGGCTAACGGTTGTAGACCTATATTATGAGTACTACAAAACGCGGCGGCAATTGTCGCGAACAGAGCAACAAACGGTGAAAAAGCGTTTGAAAGCGGCTTGGCAAGGCATCGACCTGTCTTTGCTAAGTGGCAAAGATACGCGCAAATTTGGGTATATGCCCCTCCGCTTTTCGTGGTTGGCGTTTAGAATGCAAGCCGAATTGTATTTCTTCGTAAGGGCAATGCGCGATAAAATGAGGTAAGATAGGCAATGAAAACCATTAAAAAACGGCAAAGCTAGGTATGGATATAATCAATGATTTTGAAGTTCAGTTTTATAAGGCACTGCGCCTTTTAGACCTCGGTAAAACCGAACAAGCCGCAAAAATACTAGAAAACGTGGTTGTCGAGGCAGCCAAAATGCAGAACAACCTTTTCTTTATAAGGGCGAGTTGTGTGCTAGGCGAGTTGCTGTTTGCGACAGGTAAGTACGACGAGGCTAGGAGATATTTGACAAAAGTGATAGAAACGCCTTGTCAAGACGATGTTGTGGATTATGAAAAGAACCTTGCCGAAGATATCTTAGGTAGGTTATAAAGGTTTGGTTTTAAACGAAATAGAGAAATGAAAACAGAAAAGTACAAGATAACTGAACAAGAAATAGAGGCGATAATAAAGTTAACACCCCAACAACGCTATGCTTATTTCTTAAAACGAATATGCGATTGGGAAGAGATATGGACGTTGTATGAGGACGATTGCATTGTGCTGAACGAGGACAAACAGGGAGTTTTATTTGTGTTTCTTTTCCCTTTCGAGACTTTTGCCAGTCATTATGCTATAAAACAACGGGGTATGTGTGGTACATTTGCTAAGTGTTTTAAGCTAAACGAGTTTGTTTCTACCATAGCAAACAAACTGTTGGCCAACAGTGTTAGCGATGCTTTGGTGTTTCCCGTGCCCAATGGATTTGGATTGAACGTTCCATTGACAAGGCTTATCGCCGACATACACAAAGAATTGGAAAACTACGAGTAGGCAATTGCCTTTTCCTGATAATCTAGAATTTGGGTTTGGGCTGAATATGGCATTGCCTAAAACTCTAAGTTTGCAACACTAAGATAACGAGAGAACGATGAATTATAAGTATTTGTAAATTTGCTGATTAGCTAAGTTTGTTGTAACTTTAAGGTGTTAAATGTGTTATCGTCATTAATAACAATCGTTCTGCGTTCATCTGCAACCGAAAAGCTCCGCTGCCCCCTTTAATGCCTTCGACCTAATTTTATATCGTAAATGTAGTTTTATTATACATTTTCCCAAGATACGCTTTCATTGCCGAAATTCAGTTTGCTTTATTCAGATGCTCTTTTGTTGTTTTCTCCTTAACATCTTCTTCAAACGTTTCACCATTGTCTTCAAGCTACTCATTTTTTTGTTTTCGCAAACAATGGCTC
>CAUPVH010000411.1:0-2681 GCA_963514635.1 uncultured Prevotella sp.
AACCTTTACCGACCATTTACGCCGACGCGACACTAAGACGCAAGGCGTTGTAACCATCTCTCAGAGTGCCGCCATAGAACAATTGGTTAACGGTAAGGGCGGCGCGGGGAAGTGGACAAACCCCAATCCCAACGAACGCTCCACCCAAACCACCAATGGCAGCACAGCCAACGGTGGGAAAGCTACCTCCGTTACCGAGGTTGAGAGCCTTGCGCGACAGCCTAACGAGAAACGCGAAACGGAACAAGCGCGCAAGAACGAGCCCAACAAAAGAGAAACCACACAAAAGAATAACGCCCTGGGCGACGATGGCGACGGCCTGAACATCCCCGTTATAGACACCCGAAAGAAGGTGATGAAAGGCGGATACAAGGTAGACGGCTACCGCGTGCAGGCATACGCCGGCGGAAACTCGCGCGACGACAAAAACCGCGCGCAGCAAGCCGGCAACCGAATAAAGGCAGCTTTCCCCGACCAGCCCATCTACGTGCACTTCTATTCGCCACGATGGATTTGCCGCGTGGGCAACTATCGCAGCATAGAAGAGGCCACACGCATGCTCAATGCCATACAAGCCTTGGGCTACAAGCAGGCTGTTATCGTAAAAGGAAAGATAACGGTGCAGAACTAAGACTGCCCAAACACAACTACATATATAAAGAAACCACTTATCTGAAACATGAACTTGGAGCCAGAATACCGAGAAGGGCTAGACCAGCTAGCCGTACATTACAAAGAAGTGCTAGCCCTTTTGGGTGAAGACCCTAGCCGCGAAGGATTAGAAAAAACGCCCATGCGCGTGGCAAAGGCCATGCAGGTACTAACCCGCGGTTACACACAAGATGCTCGCAAAGTGCTTACAGATGCACTCTTCGAAGAGAAATACAACCAAATGGTTATCGTTAAAGACATCGACTTCTTCTCGATGTGCGAACATCACATGCTGCCCTTCTTCGGAAAGGTGCACGTTGCCTACATTCCCAACGGCTACATCACGGGCCTAAGCAAGATTGCACGAGTGGTAGACATATTTTGTCATCGCCTACAAGTGCAGGAACGAATGACCCAACAAATAAAAGACTGCATACAAGACACGCTTAAACCCCTTGGTGTAATGGTGGTTGTAGAGGCCAAACATCTCTGCATGCAGATGCGTGGCGTGGAAAAACAAAACTCCATCACCACCACTAGCGATTTCAGCGGTGCCTTCAACCAAGCCAAAACGCGCGAAGAGTTTATGAACCTAATACGTCCTAAATAACATTTTTTATAGTTATCAGATGCAAGTTATACACTTATCAAGGTTTAACTTGTAAATACAATAATACAGAACACGATGAAAAAAACATTGAATTTGGTAGCCATTGCCTTGTTTGGCGTGGTGATGTTGTCACTCAGTTCGTGCCTTAACGGCGGAAATGGAGGTGAAGAACCTAGGTTTAAGAAAATTACAAAGGCAGAGCAAACGGTTATCATGAGTTCCATTGTAGGTAATTACTCTGGCCATTTGAAGTTCGTCAAGAGTTCAAAGCCCAACGACATCGACTCGGTGAAAATCGCTTGGTCTATCACAAACGACACGATACTCGTTATCGAGAAATTCCCCGTTAGGGTTTTAACTGGTTCTGTCAAGGCCTCTGAAACCTTCGTAAAACAACTAGGTGCAGCAGACGCCGCTGAGGTAAAGATGAAATTAAAGTTGCCCAATTACATGTTGGAAGACTATTACAACAAGGGTTATTACTTGGCAAGCCCCATTGTTGGTCAAGACATCGACATAAAGATTGGCGAAAAACCAGGAAAACTGGCCTTTACCAATGCCATCCAAGTAGGTGCTATGCAGCATCAGCAAGTGCAACAATTGCTGGAATACTACAAAAATAAGCAAGTTATACGTTTGCTTGTAAAGCAAATCACGTTCGAGAATACCCCCCACGAAGTTAACGCACCTGTATATCTCGTAGGGAAAAAGAACTAATCATAGATATGAAGTTTATTTCTTGGAACGTCAATGGGCTGCGTGCCGTGGTTGGCAAAGACTTTGAGAACATTTTTAAAACACTCGATGCCGATTTCTTTTGCCTGCAAGAAACAAAGATGCAAGCAGGTCAGCTAGACTTACAGTTCGATGGTTACGAATCGTATTGGAACTATGCCGACAAGAAAGGCTATTCGGGCACGGCCATTTACACACGCCATAAACCCTTGAACATTAGCTACGGCATCGGCATCGACCAACACGACCACGAGGGAAGAGTTATCACCTTAGAGATGCCCACGTTCTTTTTAGTAACGGTTTACACGCCCAATTCGCAAGACGAACTGCGCCGACTAGACTATCGCATGCAGTGGGAAGACGATTTTCAGGCCTATTTGCACAACTTGAATAAGCGCAAACCTGTAATTGTTTGCGGCGATATGAATGTGGCACACCAAGAAATAGACTTGAAAAATCCCAAGACCAACAGGCGCAACGCTGGTTTTACCGACGAAGAACGCCAAAAGATGACCCAACTTCTAGATGCAGGTTTCACTGATACCTTCCGTTGGAAATATCCCGAAGAGGTTACATATAGTTGGTGGTCGTACAGGTTTAAGGCACGCGAACGCAACACAGGGTGGCGCATCGACTATTTCCTTGTGTCTAATCGCCTACAAGCCGAAGTGCTAGACGCCAAAAT
>CAUPVH010000412.1:0-2669 GCA_963514635.1 uncultured Prevotella sp.
GGCTTAAAGCAGCTTATTGCCGGTTTAAGCGCGAATGCAAACAAATCTGCTAATTGCCGTTTGGTAGAACGCCACCAAAGGGCAATTAGCAGATGTGCTATGAGGTTTGTGGATGTATCAGGAATGCCTGGTATGGCCTTGGGCAATTACTTTACTAGAACCTTTTTGGTTGTTCCGTCTGAATACTTCACGATATTCAGGCCCTTTTCGAGCTGCTGGCGACGGCATCCATCAACAGAGTAATACTGCTGCGGGGCGGGGGAGTTGTTGATGGTGGCGTTGTCGATACCCGTAGAAACAACTTGGGTTGTCATGGGTTCGCTTGAATACTTCTTGCCGTCTTCTGCCTCGTAAACCATCACTACTGACAGCTTTTTGATAGACTCGTCGTAGAAGTGCAGGATGCGTTGGTTGTCTGCAACCTTGATGTCGTCGTTCTTCTTGTCTTGATAGTTAAAGGGGATGTTGGTCATGTCCTTTTCTATGTAGGGGAACTTGGCACGTGTAAACTTGAAAGGCTCTTGGTTGTCGTTGATGTAGACATTGTAATACATCTTGTTGGGGTCGAGATAGTTGCCGTTTATGTCGGCACTTCTTACATAGAACGCCAAGGTGATGGTGGTTACAGAATAGTCGTAGCTTGGAGCAGCCGAGCAGTAGTGCAGCGTTGGCTTTTCGGGTTTGCCAGCTTTTTGCTCGTATGGCGTGAGCACTAAGTTTTGAAGTGTGCCGAAATCTTCCTTGGGCATGTTGGTTGAACTGCTTTTTCCCAGCACCAGTTTGAGAATTTTGTTGTTGGATAGTGCACCTGTTGTGGGGTCTACGCTAAATTCAAGTTTATCTGCAACGGTGTTTTCATCGTTGAAGGCAGCTGCGTAAGCGTGATACTGTGCCATGTCGTTGGAGAAGCGTTTGAAGAAGGTTTTTACCGCTGTGCCCAGATATTGGTTTGTAGGAAATACGGCTTTGTTGCCCTCCTTTGTGAGCTTAACCCACAGGTTGGCCAACTTTTCGTTTGCGAATATACCTTTAACGTAGATGTTGTTGTTGTGTGTGGCAACCTCAACGATACGCGGGGAAGTCTCTGTTTTCGAGGTGAGCATGTATTGCTTTTTGGGGGCAGAAGCAGGTGGCGTAAGGGGTTTTTCGTCGTAGGTTTCGATGGTGACATTCCAGTCGCCATATTGGCTGTCCCATGTTTTGTCGTTGAACACGGCTCCAAGCATATCGTTTTTTGTGCCAGTGCCCAACATCTTAAGCGTTTTCCCATCCCACGAAAAGTCCATGTAGTTTTTGTTTGCCGCAACAACCTTGTACTGATTGTCGGCAATGGCCGACATGCGGTTGAGCTTAAATATGCGTTCGGAGCTGCCGCCCTCATCGTCATCATCGTCGCCGTTGTTGTCTTTGTAGATAACTTGGGGCAAAGCGGCCCTGTATTTGCCATCGCCAATCTTGTCTAGTTTAAGCCACGACTTGCTGTCGAGGCCCGACAGGGGGTTGTAAACGTACAGGCAATTGTCGTCGCCCACCACTATTTTAGAGACTAAACCCTCGTATCTGCCGGGTTCTGTGCTCGTCCAACCCCGCTTTACCCACGAGCCGCTGGTGCGATACATGTTGTCGACAAGCTTTCCTTTGGGCGTGTCTAGTTTCTGCGCAAAAGCAGTTAGGCTCATTGCTAGGGCGCAAATTGCGTATAAAGTTCTTTTCATCGTTTATTGTTTTTAGATAAGCTGTTGTTTGTAATTGTGCTTTTTATTAGAAGTCGTAGCCTAGGCCAACGCTGAAAAAGCTGCTGCCAGCATCTGTTGTTTTCAGCATGTAGGCTCCGTTTAGGCGCAGACTGGCGTACTTTAAGCCTGCACCCATGGTGAAGTGGCTGAGGTTGCGGTCGCCATATTCGTAGCCGGCACGTAGGGATAGGGCTTTATTATAGGTGTATTCTAGTCCGCCACCCAGCATAAGTACCTTGTATTCTGATGGGCGGAAGAAATAACGAGTGGACCACGCGCCTGCAACTAGGTGCTTGTTGGCCACGTCGACGGTTAATGCACCGCCCACGGCAACATACGTTGGCATGGTGTTTTTGTTGCCGTTGCCGTAGTCGAGCTGCGGACCTATCGCGCCATCCTTGGCATCCAGCATCAGGTGGGTGGGCTTATTGCCTGCCGTGGTGCTGCTCTTTTGATAGGATGCGCCTATGGTAAAGGCTCCTCCAACGGCGTTTTTAGAGAGGTGACTGAAAAGGATATTGCCCACAGCATAGGCAGAAAAGCCGTTGCCAAGCATGTAAGCGTAACCCAAGTCGATGGTCCAGTTGTAGGGTTCATAGTCTTTGGTGGGCTCGCCAAGCATGTCGTAGCCTTTTAGTTTTAAGCCACCAGCGTAACGAAAGCCTGCAAATGCCGCATGACGACGGGCAAACTTGTAGCCCAGAGCAGCGGTGTAGAGCCCGAATGTTCCCTCGTAGCCTTCGGATTTCTCGTAAATGGAGGCTGATGCGTCTGCCGAGAACTTCTTGTTTGCGCCGAGAAAGGCAGAGGGATTGTTGTATAGGTACATCCCATCGGCCGCAACAGCCGCGTTACCCATGGCAGCTGTTCGAGCATCGGGGTTTGCAGCCAACACCGAAAGGTCTTGTCCTTGGGCGTTAGCCTGCGCAACAC
>CAUPVH010000413.1:0-2665 GCA_963514635.1 uncultured Prevotella sp.
GATATGTATGGTGGGTTATTGGTTTGCACATACAATGGCTTTTCGTCGTCGACAAAGCCTGTTACAGCCATCATTCCGTTGTCGCCGGCCGCTAATGCCGTGTTCATCGAGTTGACGAAAAGGGCAAATTCGTCTTCATTAAAGACGGTATCTACCGTTGTAAGGACGAAAGGCGAAGCGTGAAGATAAGAGCTTAACTCGTAAAGGCTGTGCATTGAGCTGGGCGTACGCTTAACGATTATCCTCAATGGTACGCGTTTTCCCGCCAAGCTATTGCGCTGCACATCCTTCAAATGGGCAGCAACGTCGGTCATCTGCTCGTTACAAATAACCACAATCTCGTCGGCTTTGTTGGCCAAGAATATTCTGATAAGCCTGTCAACAAGGTGTTCGCCCCCCACTCTGACCAGCGGTTTGGGCAATTGCACGCCTTCTTGCATAAGGCGCGAACCTTCTCCTGCGGCTATAATTGCATACTTCATAACGTACTTTGCGTTGTAAAAACGAAGTTCGAGACTTATGGAAAAGCCCCGACAAATGCAGCTTACGGCTGCATAAAACATCGACTAGCCCTCTAACTTAACGTGTTTGGGAATACGATGGGTGGTTAGAACCAACTACAAAGATAAGTAATTGTTGGCGAACACGGAAACTTTTCAATCGCAAATCGCCACAACGTATGCAAACAAGAACACTGCTTACGAAAGATAGACCAAACAAGAGGGAGAGAAAAGCCCTCTGCGAGAAAGCCGTTTACAAGAAAAATACAGAGATCGAGGAAGGAAACAACGACACCGAACGGCGTTAAACCTATGCACCACTTCATTCAACCGCATAGGCAAAAACGGCTAAACACGGCATTGCAAAAACTTCATAGGGACAAAAAAGCGACGACCTTCGCAGGCTATCGCTTCAGATCTTCAATAGGTATCAGTCCTCTTCTAAGGTAAAAAGATTGTTTTCAGGATAACGTTTGCAAAGGTAGTTCTTTTTTGGCAGCTACCCAACTTTTATCATAGTTTTCCACTTGGTTGTTCTATTAAAGAAATGTAAATTTGCATTTTTAAGTGTTTCAAATGGTATACTTATGCACATCAACAAGAAAAGCATTCGTTCCAAAGCAAGCGCAACGCTGTTCTTCTGTCACAACCAACAGGCTTAACCGCCCCTTTCGCAAAATGCAAAGGGCGAACTAAGCGCGCATCAGGCTTGACCTAGGGATAAAAGCACAATGAATGGAGGCAAAAGTAGTAGGTTAAAATGGGCTTAATAAGGAAGGCGGCGCAGATTTCTGGTTACGTTCTTGTCTCCAATGTCCGGTGTAACTTGTAAGAATTGAATTGGGGATAACCAAATCCTTGACGATCAAGAGATGCAATCATCACCGCGCCGCCTTATTTATCTGTGTGCAAAATTAAATAGTTTTCGATTATAAAGCAATACTTAAAAGTTGGTAATTATGTATTCATCAGTAATAGGTATGCACACTGCTTATCCTTACATGCCCGTAAAACATTATTTGGTACGAGCGTATAAAATACCTATTAATAACTATTGGTCGTTTCGCTTTTTTTTTATTACTTTGCAAGTCGTTATAGCCCACATAATAACAAATAGGTAATCATTGGTATGAAGAATCATAAGATGTACGAACCCGACGATAAGATGATATTGCTTATCAAAGACAATTACAGCATCTTGCAGACGCTTAGCGCCTTCGGCATTAGCTTGGGTTTCGGCGATAAGACGGTAAGCGACGTGTGTGAGAGCCAAAACGTAGACACCTATACCTTCTTGGCGGTGGTGAATTTTGCAATAAACGGCTATCGCGATTACGATGATGCCGATAAGCTTTCCATACCCACGCTTATCAAATACTTAAAGGCAAGCCACGAATACTTCCTCAATTTTCAACTACCCTTTATGCGTAAGGCACTCGTTGCAGCATTGGATGAGAAAGATAACCTAGCTAGACTCATACTTAAACTGTACGACGAGTATGCGCACAGCATATGTTCGCACATGCAGTACGAAGAAAAAATGGTGTTCCCATACGTAGACTCACTACTCAACAACAAGGCGCAAAACAACTACGACATCGAAACCTTCTCCAAGCACCACGGCCAAACGGACGTGAAACTGCGCGAATTGAAGAATATCATCATCAAGTACCTGCCTTCCGACGGTCTTCACAACAACCAATTAACTGCCGTTCTCTACGATATCTACAACAACGAGGAATGGCTTTTGCACCATGGACAAGTGGAAGACGAGATATTTGTACCTGCCATACGCCGTTTAGAGACTAAGTCGAAAAAAAACAATGTGTCGGTGAAGATTTCAAACATGATTAACCAAACCAACGACAACATTGACAACCTAAGCGAACGCGAAAAAGAAGTAATTATCAGCTTGGTGCAGGGAATGACCAACAAGGAAATTGCCGACCACCTTTGCATATCCATCAATACGGTGATAACCCATCGACGAAACATTGCGCGCAAGCTGCAAATACACTCGCCAGCTGGGCTAACCATTTACGCCATTGTGAACAACTTGGTAGACATTTCCACCGTAAACCTCTAACACGCTTGCAAATGATGAACAACAAGCCTGAGCACATGCTCAAAGAACGCCCACGCATTGCCATCGTCGACCCTAACAC
>CAUPVH010000414.1:0-2635 GCA_963514635.1 uncultured Prevotella sp.
CGATATGTGACGATGAAAAGGAAAAAGGGTTTAATGGGTTAAACGAAATTTCCATAATGAAATTTTGCAGGTTTGGCGGTTTGTTTTTAACTTTGTGAGAAGAATAAACCTAACATGGACATGATGCAAGAAGTTCTTATTTCAGACAATTTGGAGCGAGATTTGGCGGACGCCATCGACGTTTGCGCGCCCGATAAGCTGTTTGTACTAACAGACATAACAACAAGAGAATATTGTTGGCCAAAGATAGAAGGATTTGATTGCGTGAAAGGGGCTAAGTTGATAACCATTCCTTCGACAGACGAGCATAAGAATATCGAAACGCTTTCGATGGTGTGGGAAATGTTGGGCGAACAAGAGGGAACACGTTGCTCGTGCCTGATAAACCTTGGCGGAGGAATGGTGACGGACTTGGGAGGATTTGCTGCGGCCACCTTTAAGAGGGGCATTAGCTTTATCAACATCCCAACAACGCTGTTGGCTATGGTGGATGCAGCTGTGGGAGGTAAAACAGGAATTAACTTTAACGGACTGAAAAACGAGATTGGCGCGTTTTGTAATGCCCGGTTTGTTCTGCTTAATACGTTGTTTCTCGATACGCTTGACGACAAGAACACGCGTTCGGGTTATGCCGAAATGCTGAAACATGGGTTGATAAGCAACGAACGGATGTGGGCTGAACTGTTGAATTTCGACCTTGGAGAGCCCAATTGGGGACGATTGCAGCAGATGGTAGCCCAATCGGTAAGGGTGAAAGAGGAGGTGGTTGCAAAAGATCCGCATGAGCAGGGATTGAGAAAGGCCTTGAATCTTGGACATACCGTGGGGCACGCATTCGAGTCTATGGCACTACACAAAGGCCAACCGGTGTTGCATGGCTATGCAGTGGCCTTCGGTTTGGTGTGCGAACTGTACCTGTCGACGTTTAAAACAAACTTTCCTACAAGCAAAATGCGCCAAACGGTGCAGTTTATTCGTAGCTATTACGGTACGTTTCCGCTAGCATGCAACGACTACGACGGCCTTATCGAACTGATGCAACACGATAAGAAAAATACATCAGCCGGCATAAACTTCACGCTTTTAGAAGATATTGGTAAGCCAATAATCAATCAAACGGCTACTAGGGATGAGATAAAAGAGGCTCTCGACTTTTTTAGGGAGACGATGTAAAGAACGAATATGGACTGTGTGATATGAATAACGCCATTCTTTTTATTCTTTCGGGACTGCCTGCTGTTGGAAAATCCACGTTGGCGAAGTTTATTGTAAAAGAGTTTGGGGCAGTTTATTTACGAATTGACACCATTGAGCAAGGACTGAAAGACTTATGCCACATCCACGTTGAGGGTGAGGGGTATAGATTGGCATACCGTATGGCTAGTGATAATTTGCACTTGAACAACAATGTTGTGGCCGATTGCTGCAATCCTATTGAACTAACACGGAAAGAGTGGGAAGACGTTGCAAACAAGAATGGTTGTCGTTTTGTAAACATAGAGATTGTGTGTTCGGATAAGGTGGAACACAGGAAACGTGCTGAACAAAGGAGGTCAGACGTGGCGAACATGAAACTACCGACATGGGACGACATTGAGAAAAGAACGTATCAAGAGTGGCAAACCAATCGCATTGTCATTGATACAGCAGGAAAAAACATTAGGCAGTGTGGAACGGAACTAAAAGAAAAGGTTTCTGAGATTCTTTCTCCAATAACAGGAAATAAAGATTTTGAAAGCATTGACATTCTTTGAAGATTTTGATCATAGAGAAACTTTGCTACACAGAACTTGTGTGTGACAGAATAAACCGAAAACTCGGACTTCATCTTTCGCCACATGAAATTGAAAGCTTTGTTTCAAGAATTATCGAGAGTACGGACGATGCACATTTTCAAAAGAGAGGGAAGAATTATTATATTACCAACGATGCTGCACATGTCCGTATCACGGTCAATTCTTTTACAAACAGAGTTATTACAGTAGATAAAATATAAAGAGATATGGAATTACAAACAAAACGCCTGATTTTAAGGCCGTGGCAGGAAAGTGATGCAGAATCGCTCTACAAGTATGCGAGTAACCCCAACATTGGTTCCATTGCGGGCTGGCCACCACATACCAGCATAGAGAACAGTCGCGAAATCATAAAGAATGTGCTGTCTGCCCCAGAAACCTATGCGGTTGTACTAAAAGAAACGCGCGAGGTTGTTGGCTGTATTGGCATAATGACCGCAAAAAGTGAAATCCATAGCGCAAGGATGGCAGACAACGAGTGTGAGATTGGTTATTGGATTGGTGAACCCTATTGGGGACAAGGCCTGATACCAGAAGGGGTAAACGAATTACTTCGATATGCTTTTGAGAACTTACAGCAAACTACGGTTTGGTGTGGGTATTATGATGGCAACGAGAAATCAAAACGAGCACAAGAGAAATGTGGGTTCGTTTACAGTCATACAGAAGAAAACAAGCCTGTTCCATTGATGAACGACTTTCGAACAGAGCATTTTACCAAGATAACTTTGGAGGATTGGAAGAAACGTATCGGCGGGTTGGAGGAAGGAAAAAGAGTGGGTTTGGTGGGGGGAAAGGGCGTTAAGGGGGGGGGGGGTTGTTTTAAAAAGATTTGTGGG
>CAUPVH010000415.1:0-2627 GCA_963514635.1 uncultured Prevotella sp.
AAGTTGGCAAGAGAACGAGTTAACAAGTGGATGAGAAGACAAGTTAATAAGTAGACAAGAAATTTTTTATCTTAACTTTCTCCTCAGAACAAGTCTACATCAAAATAATGTACGTTACTTTATTAGCCCCTATCAGCGAAGTTATACGCAATCCGTTTGTTCTAAACAGCCCGCATCAATAAGCACCAAGTTGTCTTAGCTTGATACATTTAGCCCTTTGCAGGCTTAATTCAATGTCTGCAAAGGGCCATTATCTGTTTATTTAGCAAAAGGGAAACTGTTCCAAGGACTCTTTGGGTTCTCAATAAGTTTCTTCACAACATCTGCCTGCACCTTCAATTCGATACCACTGCACCCCAAAGGGCGTATCCAATGACGTAACTCTTGCCATAATCTTCCCAAGAAGTGAGCGACTGATGGGCAAACTCGTCGGCAGCATCTACATATTGCCACATTTCTTCCTCGCTGATATACTTCGATTCGGCACACAAACGAGCGATATAAGCCAATCGGGTTGCTCCCCAACCATCTGCTCCAATACGTACAAGGTCTGTTTCGTCCTTAACTATTCCTAGTTTCACGAGTTTAGGCATCATCTTAAAAGCATTCTCTATTTGCTTGGCACAAGCCCGTGCGTCTTTATCCAGCACAAAGGTGTCGTTGAGATACTTATCGATAGGCTGCTGCTCTTTAAGTCTGAAAGCCTCGCCGATATGAGGTATAAAGTTTTTTGTACAAGCTGCTTTCAACTCGTTTAATGCGTCGACAGCCTCGTCGTGTTTCCCAACACCCCAATGCTCTTTTAAGTAATCCTCACGTTCTATTCGGGTCATACCTGTCTTGAGGCTGTTCAATATCACTTTATCGTATGCTGCACTTACACTGCTCAAAAGCATCTTACGCTGTTGGTCTTTAGTCAATGTGGTTTTCTCATCCATACGTAGGCCACCAAATATTTTAAGCACAAAGCTTTTAAGTTGGCCCATGTAAATATACAATCCACCCAAAACGGCAATGGCAGCAACACCATAAATAATCCAAGTTAACGGACCGCTTTCGACATCATCCGAACCTCCGCCACGTACTCTAATGCGAAATCTAGCAGCAGCGGCAACTTGTTGTGCAACGAGACACAACATGAACATCAAACTAACAATGGTTTTCTTTTTCATAGAATTACTCTTCACGATATTTATATTCATTATTATATCTTGTCCGCCGAAAAAAACACGGCGGACAAGAACTTATATTAGGTTCTTTTTGCTTAACAATTGCTTATTATGCAAAAGGAACACCTTTCCAAGGACTCTTCTGACTAGAATACATATCCTTTGCATGGCCAGCCATCACTTCAAAGTAGTTGGCTGTACCACACCACAAGCACCGACCGATGATGTAACTCTTGCCGAAATCTTCCCAAGAAGTAAGCGTCTGGTGGGCTATTTCGTCGGCTGCATCAATGTATTGCCACATTTGTTCGTCAGTGATATACTCGTGTTCACGACACAATCTAGCCATGAACACCAATCTACCAGCGTCCCAAGCATCAGGTCCGATACGTACGAAGTCGGCTTGGTCTTTAATAAGTTGTGCATTTATTAAAGAGTCCATAGACCCAAAAACGAACTGAACTTGTTCCCAACAGTCGCGCATGTCTTCTTCATCTTCAAGATTTTCAGTGATATACTGCTGAATAGCGCGTTTGTTTTGAAGTTTCAGAGCCTCTACAACAAGGGGGAAGAAACGGCGTGTACCTGCGTGTTGCAGATAGTCGAGCGTATCAATTGCCGATTCTTTATCGGTAATTCCCCAGCCCTGGCCAAACATTTTCTGCCTTCCGCCATACGACATTCCCGTCTTAACAACGTTCATAAATGTGCCTTTCTGTGCAGAAAAGACACCACTCAAAAGCAGTTTTCGCTGCTGTTCTTTGCTTAATGTAGTGGTTTCGTCTATGCGGAAACCACCAAATATGGCATAATAAAACGAAGAAAAAAATGAAAACATACTTAGTTTAGTGTAAAGAACGTTATTTCTTCTTGCCTTTTACAACCGTCTGTTCGGCTGTTTTCTCTGGCATCTTGTTCTCAGGACGTGTAAAGCCGTCTTTCTTAGCACGCTCGCTCATGGTTTTGATACGCTTGTCTAGGTCGGGGTGAGAAGAGAACATGCGTTTCCATTTGCTGTCTTTCTTGTAGCCTGCATCTTCTTCAAGTTTCTTCAACTTCTCGAACGACAAAGCGATAGCCCAAGGGTTCTTGTTGTTCTTCTTCAAGAACTCGTAGCCGTAAGCATCTGCATTGCTTTCTTGTTTCTGCGAGTAAGTAGCGTTCAGTAGGGCTTCGCCAAGGTCGCCAAGCTGCGAATCCGTAAGTGCGGCAGCCTTACCATTGGTTGAAGACACGCCGTCTTTTAATGCCGAAGTAAGCAGGGCTGTACGGAATCCGTTCTTTGAATCCTTGTGGGCAACGTGTCCAATCTCGTGTCCGATAACGCCAAGCAGTTCTTCGTCGGTCATGATGTCCATCAAAGAAGAGAATACACGTACGCTACCATCAGCACATGCAAAGGCATTCACGTCTACAACATAGTACACCTTAAAGTTCAAAGGAATGCCTTCAACTTGG
>CAUPVH010000416.1:0-2624 GCA_963514635.1 uncultured Prevotella sp.
CGGTGATTGCTTTGGCAGAAGAACAAGCAGCCGACACCCGTTGACAAAAGAACAAAGGTGCAGTGCATGGCTGCCAAACTTACAACATCATTATGGACATAAAGAAAATTAAAGCAGTATATTTTGTAGGGGCGGGCGGCATCGGCATGAGTGCCATCGCCCGTTACTTCATCAAAAAAGGCTATGTTGTGGCAGGCTATGATAAGACCCGCACACAGCTTACAAGCCAATTAGAGAAAGAGGGAATGCTCTTGCACTACGAAGAAAACGTAGACGAGATACCGCAGGCATGCAAAAAAGCGCAGTCGTGCCTGGTGGTGTACACGCCTGCCATACCCAACGACCACAAAGAATTGGTCTACTTTCGACAAAATGGGTTCGAGATACAAAAGCGCGCGCAAGTGTTGGGCACGCTAACCCGCACCCTAAAAGGGCTTTGTTTCGCCGGAACGCACGGCAAAACATCCACTTCGTGCATGTGTGCGCACATCATGCACCAAAGTCATCCCGACTGTAACGCCTTCCTTGGAGGTATATCCAAGAACTATGGCACCAATTATATATTGAGTTCCAAAAGCGAATACGTGGTTATCGAGGCCGACGAGTTCGACCGTTCCTTCCATTGGCTTAGTCCGTGGATGAGCGTAATCACCTCTACCGACCCCGACCACCTCGACATCTACGGCACAAAAGAGGCCTACATGGAGAGCTTTCGCCATTACACAACCCTCATTCGCGAGGGCGGTGCACTCATTATTAAAAAAGGAGTGGAGCTTAAACCCGATGTGAAACCAGGGGTGAAGGTGTACGAATACGCACTCGATGCAGGCGACTTCCACGCTGAGAACGTGAAGATAGACAATGGCAACATTACGTTCGATTTTGTTTCGCCCATCGAGAACGTTAAGCATGTAACCTTGGGCCATCCCATACCCATCAACATCGAGAACGCCGTTGCGGCTATGGCTATGGCACAACTTAACGGATGCAATGCCGAAGAGTTGCGTTACGGCATAAAGACCTATCATGGCGTTGACCGCCGTTTCGACTTTAAGATTAAAACGCCCCGCTTGGTGTTCCTCAGCGACTATGCTCACCATCCCAACGAGATACTGCAAAGCGCCAAGAGCCTACGCCAATTATATAAGGACAGAAAGATAACGGCGGTGTTTCAGCCGCATCTCTATACGCGCACGCGCGATTTCTATAAGGAGTTCGCCAAGGCTTTGAGCCTGCTCAATGAGGTTATACTCTGCGATATTTACCCCGCACGAGAAGAACCCATCCCAGGTGTAAGCAGCAAACTGATATACGATAACCTCGATGCAGGCGTAGAAAAGAGCATGATTACCAAAGACGACGTGCTGGAATTGGCTCAAAAGCGCGACTTCGATGTGCTGGTGTTCCTCGGTGCGGGCGACCTTGATAGCCTTGCGCCGCAGGTAATAAAGATATTAGAAAGTAAGGCAAAGTAAAGACTTAACCCCCTAAAAAAGGGTAGGTGTATGAATGTGAATTGGAAGAAAACTGTAACCATGCTGGTCGATGCGCTGCTGGCCGTCTACCTTGTATTGGCGTTCACGGCTTTCAATAAGCCCAACGCCAAGGCCGCATTGTGCCAAAAGGTGCAGATAGACATCCAAGACGAAAGCACCAACGGCTTTATCTCCGCCAACGACATACGTAGTAGACTAGATGCCAATCAGCTCTATCCGCTGAACAAGCCCATGCAGGCAGTGCAGGCAAGGCAAATAGAAGAGATGCTCAAACGCAGTCCGTTCGTGAAAACGGTAGACTGTTATAAAACACAAGACGGCTGTGTGGGCATCACCGTCACCCAACGGATGCCCATCGTGCGCATTAAGGCCGCCAATGGCGAGGACTATTACCTCGACGACAACAATCAGGTGATGCCCAATTCGCATTATTCGGCCGACCTCATCATCGCCACGGGGCACATCTCTAAGGCATTCGCGCGAAACTACATCGCACCGCTCGCCAAACTCTTCATGGGTAACGAGCTATGGGAGAACCAAGTGGAGCAAATCAACATACTGCCCGACAAAGGTGTTGAACTCGTGCCGCGAGTGGGCCAGCATGTTGTGTTCATTGGCTATCTGCCACAGGCCGATACGCAGAAAGAACGCAACGAGAAGATAGCCGACTTCGTAGAGAAAAAGCTCCTACGGCTAGAAAAGTTTTATAAGTATGGGCTCTCGCAGGTTGGATGGAACAAGTACAGCTACATCGACTTAGAGTTCGACAACCAGATTATCTGCAAAAAGAAGAAAGAAAACAAGAACAACCCCGAATAAGCATAGTGTTATGGCAAAGGATTTTATCGTGGCTATCGAGATCGGTTCGTCTAAGATTACCGGTATCGCAGGAAGAAAGAACACAGATGGAAGTATCTCCATCTTGGCTGTGGCCAAAGAGACGCCCTCTTCGTGCGTTAAAAAAGGCGTGGTGTACAACCTCGACCGCACCGTGCAGTGTCTCAACAGCATCGTGTCCAAACTCAAAACCACCCTCAAAGCCGAGATAGCCTACGCCTATGTGGGCGTGGGAGGGCAGTCTACGCGGAGCATCGAGAACGTCATCACCAGAGAATTGCCTAACGATAC
>CAUPVH010000417.1:0-2623 GCA_963514635.1 uncultured Prevotella sp.
CAATACCTCGTGGCACGTTATCTAGGAGCCGAAACACCGGCCATTATCGGCTCGTTGGCAGCTATCGTGGCCATCGTTATTTACGCCAAACTGTTTGCGCCGAAGAAAAAGGAGGAAAACGAAAAGGCATACACCGCCAGCCAAACACTTAGGGCTTGGGCGGTGTACGCCTTCATCTTATTGTTTATTTTGCTTTCGGGACCACTCTTTCCGCCCATCAATGCCTTCTTAAAGTCAACGTTGGTGTCGCGCATAGCCTTGCCCATACACGCCCCAGGCACGGCTTTCTCGTTTGCATGGATTGGCAATGCCGGCCTAATGCTATTCTTAGGCACAGTGTTAGGCGGCTTGGTGCAAGGCGTTTCACCCCGTAGACTGCTCGTTTCGCTGGCCCGAACGGTGGTAAACCTGCGCAAAACCACCGTTACCATCATCTCGCTTGTGGCCTTGGCAGCCATAATGAACTATGCGGGCATGATACTTGTCATCGCCGATACGCTGGCCAACATTACGGGTAAGGCCTATCCGCTGTTCGCTCCGTTAATCGGTGCCATTGGAACTTTCGTTACAGGCAGCGACACTTCGTCGAACATACTCTTCGCCAAGCTGCAAGCTAACGTGGCAACGCAACTCCATCATGCCGACCCCAATTGGATTGTGGCCTCTAACACCACAGGTGCAACGGGCGGAAAGATGATTTCGCCACAGAGTATAGCCATCGCAACGGCCGCTTGCGACATGCAAGGCAAGGATGGCGAGATACTCCGTTCGGCCCTACCCTATGCCGCCTTATACATTGTTATTGGTGGACTGATGGTGATGTTTGCAGGCTAGGTGGGAGCAAACAATTAGGCGGGTAGACCGGTTAACCTGTCTATCCGCCTTATTATCCGCACATTAACTTGTGAGCTTAACTACTCGTCAACCAGCAAACTTGCCTATTCGTCAAGTTGTTACCTCACAAATATCCCTCATCCTCCGTACTCCGCGAAACGCCGTTCGGCCATTTCTGCATACTTTGTATTGGGCATTCCGTAGTTGGCGAAGGGGTGAATGCTGATGCCGCCACGAGGAGTGAACAGCCCAACAACCTCAATATACTTTGGATTCATCAGCTTAATGAGGTCTTTCATGATGATGTTCACGCAGTCTTCGTGGAAGTCGCCGTGGTTGCGAAAGCTGAAAAGATATAGCTTTAAGCTCTTGCTCTCCACCATTCGCACGTTGGGTACGTACGATATACGTATCTCGGCAAAGTCGGGTTGCCCTGTAATGGGGCACAACGAGGTAAATTCAGGGCAATTAAACCTTACCCAATAATCGTTCTCAGGATGCTTGTTCTCAAACGTTTCCAACACTTCGGGCGCATAATCCATGCTATATTTCGTGCTGTTTCCCAATGATTTCAAGCCCTCGGTTTCTCTGTTCTTATCCATTTTTGTTATCAGTAAAGTTAGGTTGGTGTGGTTGCGAGCTTATAAACTAAATGCTAAACACGCGCCAAATGCTGTAATTCACGTCGTTGTCGTAGGTGTCAACCTGTTCGTGTCGTTTCACATAACGCACCACACTGATGGTCAGAGGCAGTACAGCAATCTCGTAAGCGGTCTTCAATATCACCTGCCAAAGCATCAGCCAAGGCAATTCTTCGGTGGGAACAACGCCCCACAAAGCTAGCGGAAAGAAGATGATAGAGTCTACCGACTCGCCAAAAATGGTGCTAACCACAGCGCGCAACGAGAAGTTTTTGCCTCCCGAAGACAACTTCATCTTACTCATTACATAGGCGTTGACAAACGAACCGCAAATGAAAGCCAAGAAAGACGCAAACGCTATGCGAGGTGCCAACCCGAAAACGGCATGAAAACCCTCGTCGTTCGTCCAATAAGGCGCACCTGGTATCATGTCGCAAATGGCCCCCAACATCACGAAGAAGAAGTTCATGGCAAAGCCCGTCCATATCAACATGCGCGTTTTCTTGTAGCCCCACACCTCGCATACGCAGTCGTTGATGATATACGACACAGGGAATACAATCAAACCACCCGTCAAACTGATTGAGCCAAACGCTATTTGCTTTGTTTCCAACACGTTTGCCGCTATCAAGCAAACGCAAAAGAGTATGCTGAAAAGCATGAACAGCACACTCACTTTATTATCCTTGTTGTTCATAATTCTTGTTTTTAAAGAGGTTTACCAAGCACTCTATTCATTTTTTCGCCTGCAAAGGTACTACTTTTTTCGCGTTCTGTTTGCCTATTCGCTGGTTTTTATTAATTTTGGAAGTCGTTGAACATGTCGGCAAGTTAATTACACCACGCGTTAACGGCTTAACCAACAGACGGTTTAAACACCTATATAAAGACGGGAAAGCCCCACAGAGGCCAACATCCCACCTATCTATTCACAAATAACATTCAATGATGGTTAAACTATTCTTATGCTCCTATTTTGCCGCTGTTTCGTCTTTCACACCCCAGTTTGTAGGTGGCGACTTGAAAGGTAAGAAGTTAGCGTTCATCCCTACCGCAAGTTTGTTCGAAGAATATACCGACTACGTTGACGAAGCCAAAGAGGCTTTCGAGAATTTGGGATTAAATATTGAAGTGTTGGACGTGAGTAG
>CAUPVH010000418.1:0-2621 GCA_963514635.1 uncultured Prevotella sp.
CACCACGGCCAACAAAACAACCACCGCGGCGAAAGCCTTTAAAAACTGGTTCTTTGTCAATCTCATTGAAAAACGTTTAATTGCGCCACAAAGATAGAAAAAAGTGTTGGGTTATGGAAAGCTTTTTGTAATTTTGCACTAATATTATATTTAGGAATTACGACATTGGTAGAGAAGCATATTGTACTTGAAGACATTGACCCCGTAATGTTTTATGGGGTGAACAACGGGCATCTGCAAATGATTAAGTCGCTGTTCCCCAAATTGCGCATCGTAGCTCGTGATAATGTTATCCGCGTGTTGGGTGATGAGGAAGAAATGGCTGTTTTCGAAGAGAAGACCGAAGGCATAAGGAAACATATCCTTAAATACAACGCCATCAACGAAGAAGACATTCTCGACATCATTAAGGGTAAACGCACCAAGGCCGATGCCATTAAAGATGTTATTGTGTACAACATCACGGGCAAACCCATAAAGAGCAGGAGCGAAAACCAACAGCGACTGGTAGATGCATACGAACGCCACGACTTGGTTTTTGCCGTTGGACCAGCAGGAACTGGCAAAACCTACCTGAGCATAGCGTTGGCTGTGAAGGCCTTGAAGGAGAAAACCGCCAAGAAGATCATCCTTAGTAGGCCAGCAGTAGAGGCTGGCGAGAAACTGGGATTTCTACCTGGCGACATGAAAGATAAGATAGACCCCTATCTGCAACCGCTGTACGATGCGCTGGAAGACATGATTCCTGCCGTTAAGTTGCAAGACATGATGGAGAAACATGTGATACAGATTGCTCCGTTGGCCTTTATGCGCGGTAGAACGCTCACTGATGCCATCGTAATCTTAGACGAGGCGCAGAACACCACGATGGCCCAAATAAAGATGTTTCTAACACGTATGGGCACAAACACCAAGATGATTGTGACGGGCGACCTAACCCAAATAGACCTGCCAAGGGAACAAAAGAGCGGTTTGAGGGTGGCATTAGACATCTTGCGCAATGTAAAGGGCATTGCAACTGTGCAGTTCGACCAAAAAGATATTGTGCGTCACAAGCTCGTTACGCGCATCGTAAATGCTTACGAGGCATATTACGAAACAGAAAGAAATAAGGAGAAAGAATAGGATACATCAATAAAACAACGATAGAGATGAAAGCATTGACACAAACCGATTTCCACTTCGCTGGACAAAAGAGTGTGTATCACGGTAAAGTTAGAGATGTGTACGACATCGACGGCGATAAAATCGTGATGGTTGCAACCGACAGAATATCGGCTTTCGACGTGATCTTGCCGAAAGGCATTCCCTTTAAAGGGCAGGTTTTGAACCAAATAGCGGCCAAGTTTCTTGACCTTACGGCCGACATCTGCCCCAATTGGAAGTTGGCTACGCCCGACCCGATGGTGACCGTCGGCCTTAAATGCGAAGGTTTCCGTGTGGAGATGATCATTCGTTCAATACTTACAGGCTCGGCTTGGCGTGAATATAAGAACGGATGTAGGGAACTGTGCGGCGTGAAATTGCCCGACGGCATGAAAGAAAACGAGCGTTTCCCCGAACCCATCGTAACGCCAACGACGAAGGCCGACGAAGGTCACGACCTCAATATCTCGAAAGAAGAAATCATTGCACAAGGTCTTGTTAGTGCCGAAGACTATGCCGTGATGGAAGACTACACTAAGAAACTCTTCCGTCGCGGTCAGGAAATCGCTGCTAAACACGGCCTTATTCTCGTTGATACAAAGTATGAATTTGGCAAGCGCGACGGCAAAGTATACCTCATCGACGAAATACATACGCCCGATTCGAGCCGCTATTTCTATGCCGAAGGCTACGAAGAAAAGCTGGCTAAGGGCGAACCGCAACGCCAGTTGTCGAAGGAATTTTTGCGCCAGTGGCTCATCGAACACAATTTCATGAACGAGCCAGGCCAAACCATGCCCGAAATAACCGACGAATACGCAGAAGAGGTGAGCAATCGCTATATCGAACTATACGAGCATATCACCGGCGAGACGTTCAATAAGGCCGCAGATGAGGCTGATTTGGCCGCTCGTATCGAGAAGAACGTAACGGAATATTTGGCGCAAGGCAAATAGAACGGCAAGCGCTAACTGGTTTTCATGTCAGCCCCAGTTGTCTTTATGGCGAGGAAAAGGGTGGCATGAAAGCGCAGTTTCGCTTTTCTCGTTCATGCCTTTGGTCTGAATAGACATTAAAAATCAGGATGACTGCAAGGTCGACTGTGTGGGCGAAGGCCCAACAAAGTTGCCTTTCGCGTTATCTATAACCCCTATTTAATGGCACATATCCTCCATGTATAAGCAAGAAGAGATAAAACCCTACGGCGAACAAGGCGATAAGGGCGAGTTGGTTGAAAAGATGTTCGACAACATTGCCCCAACATACGATGTGTTGAACCACCGCCTTTCGTGGGACATAGATAAGCGTTGGCGACGTAAGGCCATCGGGCAACTAGTGCCGTTCAAGCCAAAACAGATGCTCGACATAGCCACAGGCACGGGCGATTTCGCTATCTTGGCCGCAAAGATGCTCAAGCCTAGCAGTCTTATTGGGGCCGACATCTCGGAAGGAATGATGGAGATTGGGCGCAAGAA
>CAUPVH010000419.1:0-2611 GCA_963514635.1 uncultured Prevotella sp.
AAGCATCATAGAGAAAAACAAAAAAAAGAGGATGTGCCTATTTTGACACACCCTCCCTTCCTTGATAGAATATTGAGCAATTAAATTAATGTGTTGCCTAAAACTTTTGTCAGAACTTGTACTGAAGGCCTACGTTGAGACTGTTTACAATAGCTCCTGGCTTAGTGTAAATTTGAGAACTTTGATAATGTTTCTTATCCATACGATAGATAGTATGGCTATAGAATAACGCCATCTTAGAACTTACATTATAAGATACTATTCCACCAAGATTCCATGCCAACCCATTGCCTGCCTTACTTAGTACGTAAGATGGACCTAGGTACAACGAAACATCATATCGTCTTGCAGGATTTATACCAGCAATGGCGTTCAAGAGATGGAAGTTGTAATCCAAGGAGAATAGTTTATTCTCAAATTCTTTCTTTTCTAGCATGGCTCCTGATTTCTCCCACACCTTATCTTGCATGAATTCGGCACTGACACGTGCACCATGATAACCACCAAACTTATAGCCCAAGAAAATCAAAGCGTTCTTAAAGAATGGAGATTCTTGTCCTCGGGTTCTCCATGTGTGTATGGTGGTATTCCATCCGCCACCAGCAGCAACATAGAATCCATTGGCAGGATTATAATCAATCTGCGAAGCATCCGATGAAGAAACATCTTCATTATTAGCAAGATTTTTACCTAGCAATAGGGACAAGCCAAATTTTAAGGATAATTCATCAGTCTTTGCAACAGATTGTACTTTCTCGAAACCTCTAAGCAACGAATACGTCGGTTCTATATTAAATCGTAAGTTATCAGCTAAACGTAACCAAACTTGTGTTCCAAAACGCCATTCGTTAAACCTGCTCTCATGAGTTGTTGATTGGCCAGTTACAAACCTTATGTTACCTGTTCCCGCGCCTGCAAATAGGTTAAGACCAGCTGTCGAGTTCCAATCATAGTTCTTTTGGAAACCGAATGGATTGAACATCAAGTCCAAAGTTCCTGCATAGAATCTCAACAGATATCTTTGTTCACCAGAAACATCGTTCGCCCAATCAGCATTACTTACATGAATACCACCGCGTACACCTAATGCCGAATTTAGCCACCAGCCAAGGTTGGCATTCGCTGTAAATCCCATCGAACTAGCCCTAGATACCTCAAGGTTGTTAAACCAGGATGGACCGACATTATATTCGAATATTACGGGCTGATGTTTATAATCACATGCGAACGAGCCTATCCCATCTCCCAAAGAACCACTCATGTTATATATTATACCAACATTTAAACTGTTGACATAAGTTCCAGGAGTGCGATATACCTGTGCTGTCTTATACCTATTCTTCTCCATGCGATAAACAGTATGACTATAGAACACAGATAGTTCTTTCGTTAGCTGATACGAGAGAATACCACCAAAGTTCCATCCTAAATCCGTACCTTTCTCACCCAAAGCAAGGCTTGGTCCCAAATATAGGGATGCCTCCCATCTACGTCCAGGCCTTACACCTGCTATGGCATTGAGAATGTTGAATTGATAGTCAAGCGACAACATTGTATTCTTAAACTCCTGTTTCTCGTAGATACCAGGTCCATTATAATCATTCCATACATAATCGTACAGATATTCTCCGCTTAAACGCATACCATGATACTCGTTGAAATTATATCCTGCGAACAGAAGACCGTTCTTCAAGAGGTCAAAGCCTCGCCCTGTATGTCGCCAGGTGTGAACGGTTGTATTCCAACCGAAACCTCCTCCGAAGAAGAAACCGTATGGTGAACGAACACGAGCCTGTGTAGCACTATCAAGTTCTACGGTCTTATCCTTATCTGCTTTATCACGCAGAATCATGGACACGCCAAACTTTAAAGACAGTTCGTCTACATGTTTTGCAACTCTTCCATGTTCAAAACCACTCATCCTAGAGAATGTTGGCTCGACATTGAAACGAAGATCGTCGGTCATCTTCATCCACAATTGTGTTCCCATTCTAATTTCATGGAACTTGGTCTCGTAAGCAGTCATTCTGCTTGTCACAAAACGTATCTTTCCAAGCCCTGTTCCCATGAACAAATTGAAACCAAATGGCATATTCCAATCATATTGCCCCCTAATTCCAAGGGGATTGAACATCAAATCAACCGTTCCCGCCAATAGCCCCAATTGATTTTTCCTCGGTTCATTAAGGTCATGAAACCAATCGGCATTACTAATGTGAATACCACCCCTTATGCCAATAGCCGAATTTAACCACAGCCCCAAGTAGGTGTTGGCTGTATAGCCGAGCGAGCTGCCCTTAGAGATTGGTAGATTGTCGTACCAAGAAGGTCCAACATTATACTCAAATGTTAAAGGTTGACGAGAATAGTCCGACTTAGTGAGTTGACTAATACCAAGAAGCACATCGCGAATAGGCTGATTAATGGTATATAAGACTCCGACATTGAGGCTGTTCACATACGTACCATCATTACCATATATTTGATTGTTCTCGTAACGATTTTTGGGCATTCTGTAGACGGTGTGGTTATAAAATAGGGCTAAACTACTTGTTAAGCTATATGTCAACATTCCACCAAAGTTAAAGGCTAATTGCTTAGCATCACCTCG
>CAUPVH010000420.1:0-2606 GCA_963514635.1 uncultured Prevotella sp.
GTTTAGCACCAAAATACACTGCATTTAGCACCAAAATGCACTGCATTTAGCGGCAAATCGCAGTAAATTTAGGCTCAAACAGCCTAACAATTGGTGCAAAAGGCGGTGTTATGAAATAAATATTCATTTTGCCGTATTCGCATACTAACCCTTTTTTGCAGCAAAACTAACCTCCGCGAGAATCGATTATTTGCGCCAAGTTGGACGATTGGTGGGTAAAAAGGGCAGTCTTTGTGTTAAAATTCTTGCTGAAAAGCGGACAAGCGGTGGGTTTGTGGGTTGCCAAGCCAATAAGCATTTGGCTTGGTAAGCTTGCGGGGTGGCCTTTCTAGATTTGCTTGTTGGCCTAAGTATGCTAGTTATTCTAGGTTTGTTAGCTGTTCTAGATTTACTAGTTATTCTAGGTTCACTAGATTTGCTAGTTGGCCTAGGTATGCTAGTTATTCTAGGTTCACTAGATTTTCTAGTTATACTAGCCCAACTTGCTCTGCTCGTTCATCGGCAGCCGCAGCCATCTTTTCACCTTTGCACTCCTTCACTTTTAAAGGCGTTAGCCATCTTTTCACCTTTTCACTCTTTCACTTTTTCACCTTTAATGGCCATCCTTTCACCTTTTCAGCTAACAAGCTAACGAGTTAACGGGTTAACAAGTTTGTAGGCGCAGCCATCTTTTCACCTTTTCACCTTTTCAACCTTTCACCCTTAAAGGCCATTTTTTCACCTTTTCACCCTTTCACTTGTTCACCTTTAAGAGCTTTCACCCTTTCAGCTTAAACGATGTGGCGATGCTTTCCACCTCGGCAGCAAAAAGGCTGTCGGTTTTAAGTCGCGCCTCAACCTGCGCACAACTATGCAGCACGGTGCTATGGTCGCGTCCGCCAACAAGTTTTCCTATGCGACTGGCAGGCATTTTGGTGTATTTCTGAGCCAAATACATCGACACTTGGCGTGGCACAACCAAGTCGCGCTTGCGGCTTTTGCTGCTCACGGCCGACACACTAACCTTGAAATGATTGCTCACCTTCTCCAAAATGTCGTCTACGGTAAGTGGCGTATCGTCTACCTTCACAGCCCTTTTAATCACCCTTTCGGCCAACCGCATGTCGATGTCGCTGTTATACACCACCGAATAAGCCATCAAACTATTGATAACCCCTTCCAAGTCGCGCACACTTCCGTTAGCCGTTTCGGCAATAAACTGCGTCACCTCGGCAGGAATTTTCAGTCCGTCGCGGCGTATTTTGGCGTTCAATATGTCTACACAGAGTTGCACATTGGGTTTTTCTAGTTCGGCAATGATGCCACACGAGAAACGTGTGATAAGCCTGTCGCTCATGCTGCGCAGTTCAACAGGAGGTCGATCGCTAGCCAAGATGATGCGTTTGCCGTTGCGAAAGAGGTGGTTGAAGATGTGGAAAAACGTTTCTTGGGTTTTATCTGCACTGGCCCACGTCTGCACATCATCAACAATAAGCATGTCGATGGTTTGGTAGAACTTGATGAAATCGTTGGTGGCGTTCTTCAACACCGCGTTAACAAACTGCACCTGAAAGAGGTGCGCGCTGATGTACAGCACCCTTTTCTGGGGGTACAGCTGCTTGGTTTGCACGCCTATGGCGTTTACGAGGTGGGTTTTTCCACAGCCCGACGGCCCATAAATAAACATGGGGTTGAACTGATTGGTGTTGGGATGCTCCGCAATAGACAGCCCAACGGAACGCGACAGCTTGTTGCTATCGCCCTCAATGTAGTTAGAGAATGTTTGGTGTGGGTTAAGTTGCGGGTCCAGTTCCTGCTCTTTGGCAGGTTCTTCCACGGCTTTTTGCTTTGCGGTCCATGTCTTGGCGGCCTGCGTAGCGTGCGCCTCGGCGGGATCGGCCTCGATATCTTGGGTCTTTTTGTGCTCGCTATCTACCACCACCCTATAAGTAAGGCGTATGCGTTGGCCGAAAGCAGAGAACAACACACGACTTAGCAGGTCGATATAATGCTCCTCGATATACTCGTACACAAACGAGCTTGGCACACGTAACACCAAAAGCTTCGTTTCGTTGTTAAACGATTCGAAGACAATGGGTTTGAACCAGGTGTCAAACTGCTGTGGAGAAACGTTCTGCGCAATGAGCGCAAGAGCTGCTTCCCAATGTTTATCGGGAGTTACGTCCATTATATATATACTGCTGTTGGTTTTCGGCACATGGCGTGCCGCGGTCTCTGAAATCTACTGCAAATATCGCAAAAAAAATTGGTTTTGGCAAATTACAGGCCGTTTTTGAAGAAGATTAAGGACGTGAAAGGTTTTGCAAAACTTGTGAAACATTGTATTAAGCGAGTTTAAGGAGAGTATTGCGGATAAATAAACGAATAAACAGACCCCCACATTGCGACCTCAAAGCGCTTTTGCCTTAGCTGAATCCAGTGTCTACCCAGCGTTGATCAACCTTAGTTCCACCCTCACCCAACCCTGCTCCAAGGGGAAGGTGGGAGTAATATGCTTTGCTGCAACTAGGCTAATGGCGGGGGAATGGCCTGTTGCCAGCCGCCCCAAGAAACACAGCCCCCCCCCCCCTATCCTTTGTTGAAAGGTGGCGGCGGTGTGGTTTTTG
>CAUPVH010000421.1:0-2603 GCA_963514635.1 uncultured Prevotella sp.
ATTATATCAATAACTTAACATTACTACAATCTACTTCTTTCTCGAAAAGCTAAACGAAATGGTTTCCCATTCCTTTCTACAAAACAAGAAAAGACACACAACCCCAACGCTGATACTAGCATCGGCGAAGTTGAACACGGGACTGAAGAACACAAATTGCTCTCCGCCTTTGAACGGGAACCAATCGGGATAGGTGGTTACGATGAGTGGGAAGTAGAACATGTCTACCACTTTGCCCGTTAAGAAGTCGGCATAGCCACTGCCAAAGGGAACAAACGAGGCCACCGTAAAAGGTGTGGAGGCGTTGAATATCAGCCCATAGAACATGGAATCGACCATGTTTCCCATCGCGCCAGCTAGAATCATGGAAAGAAAAACGACATACCGCGTACGCATACCTTGCTTTACCACCTTCCAAATGTAGCGGGCGATAACGACAATAGCCACCAGTCGCAGAATGCTAAGAACGAACTTGTTGATGAAAGTCATGCCGTAGGCCATGCCATTGTTCTCCACAAAGTCGATGTAAAACCAATCCGTAACGTGAATGGCCTCACCTAACGACATGCTTGTCTTCACCTCAATCTTGATAACCTGGTCGATGATGAGGATTACAATCACCAATAATATGGCCAAGCGGCCATCTGTCAATAACTCTTTTCCTTTTGCCATGAATGGTTTTTCTGTTGTTCAGCACAATGCCTTGCGCCCCACAAACCTGTTGCAGGGGCAAGACATCTGTTGTGTTAAGGCGCGTACTTTAACGTTTGCGCGCGTTCTTCGACTCCACGCTTAGCGTGGCATGAGGAACGGCCATAAGTCTTTGCTTGGGTATAAGCTCGCCTGTTATGCGGTCGATGCCATAGGTTTTGTTGGCAATTCGCACAAGGGCTGCTTCTAGCCCAGTAATGAACTTCTGTTGCCGATTAGCCAATTGAATCAGCTCTTCCTTACTTTGCGTTGCACTTCCTTCCTCCAAAACCTTGTAGGTTGGTGAAGTATCGTCTACATCGTTGCCGTCAGCGTTCATCAAGGTACGCATCATGGCCTCGTAATCTCGGCGTGCAAGCCTTAGTTTCTCGTTGATAATAACGCGGAACTCTTCTAGTTCTTCGTCATTGTAACGTGTTTTGTTAGCCATAAGTTAGATAGGGTTTTTAGTGAATTATTTTATCTATTTGAATGTTCAAGTTAAAGTCCTCGAAGGCAATTTCTTTTCCTTCGTTGGGCTGTACAAGGAGGTCGTCGGCCAGAACTTGGCTCTTGATGTAATCGCCAAAGGCCGCCACAGCTGCATCCGTTTGGGCATTGGGTGTCAAGGTAACCTTTATTCGGTCGGTAATTTCCAGTCCGCTTTCCTTGCGTAGGTTCTGAACGCGGTTGATAATCTCGCGCGCCATACCTTCTTTTACCAGTTCGTCTGTGAGTTCCACTTCGAGAGCTACAGTCAGATTGCCTTCGTTAGACACCAACCAGCCTGGAATATCCTCGCTGATAATCTCTACATCGGCCACCTCTACCGTCACTTCGTTGCCTTCAACCATCAAGTTGATGTTTCCATTGCGTTCCAAGTCGGCTATGGCCTCTTGCTCCAAGGTTTCCATTTGGGCAGCGATACCTTTCATCAGCTTACCAAACTTCTTACCCATTGTACGGAAGTTGCACTTCACTTTCTTAACAAGCATGCCCTTTCCGTCTTCAACGAAGTTCAGTTCCTTAATGTTCACTTCGCTCATAATGAGGTCTTTCACGGCCTCGATGTGCGCTCTTTGACGTTGGTCTACGGCAGGAATCATGATTTGCAGCAGGGGCTGACGCACCTTGATGTTCACCTTACGGCGCAAAGCCAATACCATGGAGGTTATCTTTTGGGCCATTTCCATGCGCTCTTCCAATTCGCGGTCGATGCAATTGTCGTCTGCAACGGGGAAATCGGCCAAGTGAACCGATTGCAAATGCCCACGATTGGTAGCCCTTGTGAGGTCGAGATACAACTGGTCGGCATAGAATGGGGCGAACGGAGCCAACAATTTGGCCACTGTTTCAAGGCAAGTATACAGCGTTTGGTAAGCACTGAGCTTGTCTTGGCTCATCTCCTTACCCCAGAAACGTTTGCGATTGAGGCGAACATACCAGTTACTGAGGTCGTCGTTCACAAAAGTATCAATCAATCTGCCAGCCCTTGTGGGGTCGTAGTCGTCCATTTCGCGCTCCACACCCTTAACCAATGAGTGCAATTCCGACAAAATCCAGCGGTCAATCTCTGGGCGTTCGTTCAGGGGAACGTCGGGTTGACTGTAATCAAAGCCGTCTACATTGGCGTAGAGAGCAAAGAACGAATAGGTGTTATAGAGCGTTCCGAAGAGTTTTCGGCGTATTTCGTCGACACTTTCGGCATCGAATTTCAGGTTGTCCCAAGGCTCCGAGTTGGTAAGCATGTACATGCGAACGGGGTCGGCACCGTATTTCTCCATCATTTCGAAGGGGTTCACCACGTTGCCCACGTGCTTGCTCATCTTGTTTCCTTTGGCATCGAGCACCAATCCCGTAGAGATAACGTTCTTGAAAGCTACACTATCGAACACCATTGTTGCGATGGCGTG
>CAUPVH010000422.1:0-2601 GCA_963514635.1 uncultured Prevotella sp.
GTAATGTGCCAGTACAATGCCGTTTGTAGTGGGGCTACAAGCATCTTGTAGTCATGCTACAAACGTCTTGTAGTGCTCGTACAAGACCCTTGTAGTGCCAGTACAAGCCCTTTTGTAGCGCCAGTACAAGCCGCTTTTGTCGTTCAATGCAGCGGTGTATAGCGGCTATTCGGAGCTTAAAGGCCGTTGCTTACAATGCCTAATCGTTCTGCTATCACTGCTTCACCAGCATGCTAGTCAAGGCATTTGCCTGTTCGGGCAGTGCCTTGTTGTGTAGCGAAATGTTCGCCCAGATGGAGGTTGCATGCCGTAAAACTCATAGGGTAAGTACCTTTCGCACGTACAAACTATTCTATTATGATTCTTCCCTCGCGCTTTCCGCACACAGGTTTGCCCGCTTTCATTTGTTCGCTAAAGTAATCCATCATCACATAGCGCACGTTGCTTTCCTCTGTTTGTGGCGCAGTAAGCTGCGTTCCTTCCTTAAAGGCGGGCATGCCATCGTTTCCTTGCACCACATAATCGTTTGTGGCCACGCGATATTGCGCCTTTGGGTCGATGGGTTTGCCGTCGATGGTGGCGCGTTTCAGTTGTCTGTTCTTGTCGATAACCAATCTCACGCTGCTGCTTACGCCTTCTCCGCCGCGTTTAGCAATCTGTTCGAACAGGCGTTGCACCTGTTCGCCGGTAAGCGTAATGAAACACACCTTGTTGTCGAAAGGAGCCACATTGATAATGTCGCCGCGCGTAACGTCGCCCTCGCCAATAGCCGCGCGCATGCCGCCAATGTTGTATACGGCAAACTGCGGCTGCTCGCCACAGCGTTGTCCGGCCCACACCAAAATGTCGGTCATGAGGTTAGACAAGGTGCTTTCGGGCCTTCCAGCCGACATGTTGCAGCCGGCACGACCCACAACGGGTGCCACAAGACTGTCTACTCGTTGCTTGTAAGGCGCGATGAAGGCCTGCAATTCGGCATCATTGGTGGCATCGTAGCGTTTGTCTATCAGCACCCTGCTACGCTCTATGCCCGTAACCGCATAGCGCGCGCCACATCCGCAGAGCGTAACGGCCGTTATTAGAATCGAAAGAAAAACGATTCTTCTGTTCATTTTTTAGTATAATAATAGGTGATAATGATGTAAAAAACCGTTGTTTGAAAAAGCGTTCTTGCCCATATTGGCTTGTTGAAGGCAGTTGCCAGAGCCGCACAAAAAGGCATAAACCGTATCGCAAAGGTACGCATTTTTTGGCAAGTGCGCGGTTGTGTGTCGCCATTTTCTTATGCCTTGGTACGAAATGTGTTTGAGTAAAGGTGTAAGTGTAATGATGGATGAAGGTTAACAAGCGCAGAATAATGCGCAAGAATGAGTGGCCGACAGGCTAATGCCACCACTGAAAAAAGTGGCCAACCCCTCGCTCGCAACATGGTGTGGCGTTCTTGTTAGATGCCGCAGGTGTTGCGCAGCCTTGCCAAGTTGTCTGTCCAAATGGAGTGGAGGCTGTCCATTTCGTCGTCCCAAGCAAAGTCAGTGATGGTCAGCATGTAGTCGTTTGTGATGTGACTCTTGTCCATTCGCAGTTCAAAAAAGTTGTCAGGTCCATCTTCGTCGTCCCAAGTTACCTTGATGTATTGGTTCTTAACCTTCTCAACGATGGTGGCCGTTCGCACTTCGTGGTTGCTCCATAGTTCGCCCCACACGAAGGTTAGTTGCTCTCCTTCTTGCGTTACGCTGTCTGCCATCCATCTAGCCAGCCCAGAATCGGTGCTGATGAGGTCCCAGATGATTGCAGTCGAGTTAGATGTGAGCTCGTGTTCGATACACAGTCTTTGCTTGTCCATAACAATACAGATTGCGGTTTGCTATTAAATATAATGTATGCTTGCCCTCCTTTTGCCCCTTGGCGTACGTTGGAGAGGTGGCACGGGCGTCTCGCCGACACCCTGCTTTATTTCATATCGTGTACAAAAATACCACTTTTTTATGTCATTGGCTCGAAAAAACACATTTTTTTTTGCTCGTTTCGTATTTTTATCTTACCTTTGCACCCGCAAACAAGCAAACGATGGCGGGATAGCTCAGCTGGTTAGAGCGCATGATTCATAATCATGAGGTCCCCAGTTCAATCCTGGGTCCCGCTACAAAGCAGTCAGGCAAACGGCTAAGGTCGCTTGCCTGACTTGTTTTTTCGGGCTATGTCCGTACTGCGTAGGTTCACTTTTCGCGCCATTAATTTGGCTAAGAACAAGAAAAGCAGTACCTTTGCACCGCTTTTCGGCGTAATCGCTGGCAGGAGAAGAGTTACCTAGCTATGTTACGTTGGGCGATAAACAATTTAAATATCAAGCAAAATGGATTTGATTAAAGTTGCTGAAGAAGCATTTGCAACCGGCAAAAAGTTCCCCGAATTTAAGTCGGGAGACACGATTACTGTCGCTTACAAAATTATCGAGGGTACGAAAGAACGTATCCAGCTTTACCGCGGTGTTGTTATCCGCATCTCTGGTCACGGAGACAAGAAACGTTTCACTGTTCGTAAGATGTCGGGAACGGTGGGTGTTGAGCGTATCTTCCCCATCGAGTCGCCTAACATCGACAG
>CAUPVH010000423.1:0-2598 GCA_963514635.1 uncultured Prevotella sp.
TTTTGGTGCTAAATGCAATGCGTTTTGGTGCTAAATGCACTATTTTCGGCGCAATTTGCACCTAAACACAGGCATAAATCGGTTTTCCACCGCATATAGGTCGCCCCCTCTTTTGCACCAACCGAACCTCTGCGAGAATTGAATTTTTGCGACCGAGAGGACGATTGGTGGATTTTAAAGCACTCATAATGTTAAAATTCTTACTGAAAAGAAGACAAATGGCAGGTGACAAGTTGACGAGTTAACGAGAGATTTATCAGTTGACGAGGTGACAAGGTGATGGGTTGACGAGAGGTTAATCAGTTGACAAAGCGACGAAAGCTTTATCAGCTGACGAATTGACGAAAGATTAATGAGCTGATGAGTTGACAAGTTAACGAGTTGAAGAGAGGTTAACCTGTTGATGAGTTGACCGGTGAACGAGTTGAAGAGTTAACGAGAGATTTATCAGTTGACAGGTTAACAAGCTGATGAGTAAAGAAGTGAACGAGTTGAGAAGAGGTTAACCAGCTGAGAAGTAGACATGTGAACGAGTTGAGAAGAGGTTAACCAGCTGACGAGTTGACGAGTTAACAAGGGGGAATAAACAAGGCATATCACTCCCCTCTCCCCTTGGAGAGGGGTTGGGGGTGAGGCCGAGAGGGGTCGAGTTTGTTCCCTCAAATCCCCCCAACGAACAAGGCAGCGACGAAACAATTTGTTTCATCGCTGCCTTGCAATGTCGTTAAGCGAGGCCGTGGCCGCGACTTATTTGCCGTGATGTTCGTCAGAAACGGTGAGTTTCTTACGACCGCGCGCACGGCGAGCAGCCAAAACGCGACGACCATTCTTCGTTGACATCCTCTCACGGAAGCCGTGCTTATTCACCCTTCTGCGGTTGTGGGGCTGAAATGTTCTTTTCATTGCTTTATCTTAATTTATTGTTATAATCTCGCTTTTGAGGTGCAAAATTACTTATTTCTTTTTAAACAGCCAAATGATAATGAGGATTTAAGCATTTAAGTGGATGAGTTTGTTGGTTTTAAGGCTCGTTCTAATATTTGCTTGGCCGTTTTTGGGGTTTTACTTTCGTAGATTCTGCTTACCTATTGAGGGCGCATTGCAGGTAATGAAACTGAAAAGCGCAAGACAAAGACGGCGAAGGCAAACCGAAAAGCTGTGAAGGCAAACTCAAAAGCAGTGAAGACAAAAAATTAAAAGACAGCGAACACAAACAAAATAAGGCCGTGAAGACAAGCAAAATAGGTCGTTAAAGACAAGCAGAAAAGGCCGTGAAGACAAGCAAAAAAGGCCGTGAAGACAAACAAAAAAGACCGTGGGAAACGATACCAAGGAACGGCGATTGAACCTTAGTGGGGAGTGTTTAGAGCGTGCCTAAGAAACATCATGTGGGCTTTTCTAGGACCAGCCGTTAAAGAAGAAGGACACAGCACATCGTTACTTACACCCCGTAACAGCATACAAGGCGCAAACCTTACAACGACATGGCACTTGTATACAAAATAAAACCATGTCGCAACCCACGATGATAAAGCGCAACATTCCACACTTGTCGCAGCCTAGGTAGATGCACGGCAAGTTGAAGTTTCACTCAAAGCGAGGAGGGATGTTAGAACTTACGCAAGAAAAGGAAAAGCGGTATGCCTGCCACAGGCGTGCATAGTGCGCAAAGCACACAAAAGTAGACTTTCACTTTCCAGTGTTCACGGCGTGTAAATAGCGGCATTAGCACAGGGGCTATGATGCAAGAGAGAATCTGTGTAACCGTCATTGTGCGTAGAATTTAAGATTTTAGTTTAGTTGAATAGAAGTCTTGTTTGCACAACTAAATGTCGTTCACGGTATGTTGAGCTTTTCAGTGGCAAAGACCCCTTTCGTTTGTCGACTGCTAAGTTACGCATAATATTTTACATATCGCCAACTTTTAGAACATATTTTTTGTTCAAGCGCGATATTTTAACACTTCAACAACGTTTTCAGCATCAAGCACCTAGCTATCTAACTTGTTCCCTTTATTCCATTATGCTCGATTTTTGGCAGAATGTTTATGCGGCACGAAACAAACATTATACAACTTGTGACAAAATGAACGGTATCTCAGCTGCACGCTGAACTTTTGCTACAACAAGTTAAGACACAGTTACTTAAGGTACTATCGGTTGTTAAACCGCTTATCAGACATTTTTAAGTTGTTTCCCTTGTTTCTTGTTCACCCTCCATTTGTCTGTTGAACATCTTGCCTTTCTTATTCTTTTAACGTTGCCCGCCATGTCTTCAAGAACGAGATGGGCAAGATGTTCAACAGTCAAACAAAATCTGTACAGACTCAAATTCCCGATTTGGGTTAAAGAACATGGCCAATCGTTTGGGGTTTCAACGCTATTCTTTTCTTCGCAACGCAATGCACTAAGCCGCACTTCGTATAAAGTACGGCCTATGTAAATATCATGTGGCACAATGAAAAGAGCATCTTTCATAAACAGAAAGAATGCACAAAAACGTGAGAAAGGACGTGTTTCCCCAAAATAAGCACACGCACCCTCGAACAAGAAGTACATGCGCATAGAGCAAGAAGAGGGGGCTTTTACACCACAAAGA
>CAUPVH010000424.1:0-2597 GCA_963514635.1 uncultured Prevotella sp.
TTAACGATGAGGTAATATTTGCCTACTTGCAAGTCGCTAGCCGATGTAACCTTGTGGAACACCATTGCACCTGCTGGTGGTGTGGTCTCGTTGCCTGGGTTTTCGGGCTGTTTGGGTTCGTCTGGTTTGTTGGGTTCGTTAGGATTGTTGGGTTTGTTGTTTCCGTTAGGAACCACATAGTTGGCATAGTCGAATGCCGTGTTCGTTAGCGTTCCCCACACATATTGTTCAAGTCCGGGATAGTCCACATACGGGTTCCTGTTCATTTGCAACTTATACACCGCCTTGTTTCTGTCCACTTCTTTCTGGCTTACAGGGTCTTTTCCCGACCAGCGAATGAACATGTCCAAAGCCCATTTTGCCAGTCCGGGGTAGCTGCTGTTGCCGTAAACGCCGCCGCTCCAAGTGCTAACCTTGTCTTCGTAGCGCGTGGCCATATAAAAATAAGCCCTTGCCAAGTCGCCCTTAAATTCGTCGGCAGGTTCGAAAACAGTGCCGTTGTAGCCTGGTGTGGTGCTTTGCCCCAGCTTGCTAAACCCATTTTTCGACTTGTATTGCTCGCCGTTGGTTTCTCCTAGGGGATAGCTGCTACGCTTGTTGTTAACATATCCATCCGAGGGGAACACGTGGTAGAGGTCGGCTTTCATGGGGCTAGCTTTCCCGAACCAACTTTGAGGCGTAGTATGTTCGCGGTTATACATGTCGCCCTCTTTTGTATAGCCGCCCTCATGCCCTTTTACAGGGTCGTATTTGGTTATGTTCGAGTAGATGTCCCAAATCGTACCGTCTGGTCGGACGTCAGTTGTTTGGTACGCTTTCCACAGTGCATTGTAACCTATGTCTACCGCACCAGTGGAGATAATCTTGCTTAGGGCGGTCTTTAATGCCTCCCCCTTTTGTCCGTTAGCGTTCTGGTAATATGTTCCCGAACCGTTCGGACCTTGCGCCCATGCGCATGTGGCCACGGCAAGAGCCAAGAGAATGTGAGTAAATCTTGTTCTTTCCATATCGTTTTGCTTGTTTATAGTTAGTGTTTTGCAAATATAACGATTTTCTTTCAGATATGTAGCGTTTGTCCTGCCTTTTCTTTCGGCTTTCTGCGTTGGCATGTTTCCGTGATTTAGACTAATAGTAATGACCCCGAAAAGGACAAATGCCCCTAAGGTAATTTGCCCTAAACGCATTTCCAAGCAAGTAGCAAAGTAGAGTAGTGTCTTAGATCTAGGGTGTTAGTGAGTGAAAGATGGCAGGCTGATTGGTTAGCTCTGCGGAAAAAGTTAACTTTGCAGCATGCGGCAACGCATGGCAGTTATTGTTTTTTGAATTTATGATGTTATTTCGTTTCCTAACTATTGGCTTGTTATTAAGCAGTGTTTCGTTACATGGGTAGAATGTGACGACCGACTCAACTTTGGTTGATAGCACCAAAACCATCGACTTGCGCGAGGTGGTGGTGTCGCAAAAAGTGGTGCAACATAAAGCTAACCAACTCACAAACTTATCAACACACAAACTTATAAGCTCATAAACTCACAAACTCACAACCCCATCAACTCACAAACTTATAAGCTCACAAGCTCATCAACTCACAAGCTCATCAACTCATAAACTTGAAGTCTTGTCAACTTTTTAGTGTAATTTTTAACATTCTGAGTGCCCTTTTCGTCCACCAATCGCCCACCTTGCCGCAAATAATCGATTCTCGCGAAGGTTGGTTTCGATGCAAAAAGGGGTTAGTTGTAAATGCAGGCAAAATGAATATTTATTTCAAAGAACCGCCATTTGCGCCATACTTTGGGCTGTTTTCTGCTAAATTCAGTGCATTTTGGTGCTAAACACTGCGCATTTTGCTGCTAAATGCAAGCCATTTTGGTGCTAAACGCAATGCGTTTTGATGCTAAATGCGATGCGTTTTGGTGCTAAACGCAAGGCAAAATGCTGCTAAATGCAAGGCGATAAGCATAAATATACATCGCAATGGTATAAATAAAACCCCTTAGAACCATGAAACGCATGGCTGAAAAGGGCGAAATGAGCGGTAAAAAGTGGGTTTTTAGAGGCTAAAAGTGGGTAATTGGGCGTAAAAAATCATGAGTTGGCAATCAAACTAGAAAGACTAAATGGTGCAAAATGCAGGTTCTGCTCCTAAAAATAGACAAAACCAAATGCACGAAAGGTTATAAATAGTGCATATTTACCTGCTTTATGGCCTATATTTTCGCTAGAACGGAGTGAAATTTGGAGCGGTATTGTAAAAATAAAAAGTATCAATTTAACTTTGTGGGCAGCTGAGTTGATGAGTTTGTGAGTTTTGATTTAGAGAGTTTGTTAAGTAGATGAGTTGACCTGTTTACGAGTTGACAAGGTGATAAGTTCACGAGTTATTGAGTTGGCAGGCTAGGGGGTAATGCGTTTGTATGCTGGCAAGTTGAACTTCGGCAACGTTACGTAGCACATGTGGATTTCTTTTGCCGCATTCCTTAACTAATTGCCTTAACATAAACGTACTAAAATCGAAAGATTTTTAGGCGGCGGGGCAATGTCGGGTTGCCGAACATGCCTTAAAAATGAAGTCATCTTGACTTTTCTCCCATTCA
>CAUPVH010000425.1:0-2579 GCA_963514635.1 uncultured Prevotella sp.
ATACTAGGTATACTAGGTTTTCTAGGTTTTCTAGGCATACTAGGTTTTCTAGGCATACTAGTTATTTTGCTACATTAGGCCTGCTCGCTCATCGGTGGGGCGCAGCCATTTTTTCACCCTTTCACCCTTTCACCCTTAAAGGGCGCAGCCATCTTTTCACCCTTTCACCTTTTCACCTTTTCACTTTTAAAATCCCTTTTCACCTTTTCACCTTTTCACCTTTTCACCTTTAAACGTTTCTTTCTCATACAAAAATGTTTCATGAACGATTTTTGCTAGCATTAGAACGGTTATTGCATGCTCCTTGTTGCGATAAAGCGTAAATTTGCATTGCACGATTGAGGAAACTTACGCAACCAAAATTGACATAAATCAATTGCGCGTAACAAGTAAGCCAAAAAGTTAAGGCCAAGCTACCCCCCTCGAAAGTAACAATCTTCGTATAAAATGAAACCTAATTATTCAACAAGTATGAGACATCTACGAACTCTTTTTCTTATCGTGCTGGGCACACTTGCCTGCACACTTGCCTATGCGCAAGGACTGAACGTGAGCGGAACGGTGACGTCGGCCACCGACGGCGAACCCATCACGGGCGCATCGGTTGTTGAGAAAGGTACCTCGCGAGGCACCATTACCAACATCGACGGAAACTTTAAGCTTGAAGTAAACAGCGGAGCCACGCTGGTTATTTCTTATTTGGGCTTCAAAACAGTAGAAGTGAAGGCCACTCCCTCTATGAATATCGTACTGGAAGAAAACGCCGCGAGCCTTAACGAAGTGGTGGTGACGGGTTATACCACACAGCGCAAGGCCGACTTAACGGGTGCCGTGTCGGTGATGAACATGAAAGACCCCGTTAGCGAGTCGAACCCCAACATGCTAGGCTCTATGCAAGGCAAGCTTGCAGGTGTGCAAATCGTTACCGATGCCGCACCTGGAAGTGGCGGTTCTACGGTGCGTGTGCGCGGTATGAGCACCATCAACGCCAGCGATCCCTTGTATATCATCGACGGCATACCCTCGTCGGAGAACCTGAACTCGCTGAACGCCGCCGACATCGAAAGCATACAGGTGCTTAAAGATGCCGCCTCGGCCAGCATCTACGGCAGCCGTGCAGCCAATGGCGTTATCATCATCACCACCAAACAAGGCAAAGGCAACCGCCTGGCCGTAAACGTGAACTATGCGCTGAGCCTGCAAACGGTGGGCAAGACCTACGACATGCTTAACGCGCAGCAATGGGGCGAGGTGTTTTGGGCAGCCAACAACAACGCCGGACTTAGGCCCTCGCACCCCTTCTACGGCAACGGCACTACCCCCGTGCTGGCCGAATACCTAGATGCGAGCCGCAACGTGAAGTCGGCCGACACCGATTGGCAAGACGAAGTGTATAGCTCGGCATGGACGCACAACCTTTCGGCCAACGTAACCAACAGCGGCGAAAAGGGCTCGATGATGTTCTCGGCCAACTACATCAATCAAGACGGCTTGATGGACTACACCTTCTACCGCCGCTATTCGGCCCGCGTAAACTCAACCTACAAGCTTTCTAAATACTTCAGCGTAGGCGAAAACCTGATGATTGCCAAATGGTTCGACCGCGGATATTCAACAGGCGACGACCGCGGCATTCCTTATACGGCCATGCGCCAACACCCAGCCATACCCGTGCACGATGCGCTTGGCAAGTTTACCAACCCCATGCAATTGGCCAGTTCGGACATATCGAACCCCATGCACGTGCTTTATAACGGCCGCGACAACAGCAACGAAAGCTGGCGTATCTTCGGAAACGGCTATCTGGAAGTGTTCCCCATAAAGGGTCTTACGCTCAAAACCAACTTTGGCATTGAGCATGTGCAGTTCTTCAACAAGACACTTACGCGCAGAATACTCGCCTCGGACGTGAACAGCATGAACCGCGCGTATGGTCAAGGCGACACTTGGACATGGACCAACACTGCCGCATACAACGCAAACTTTGGTCAGCACCACCTTAATTTGCTGGCAGGAACAGAGGCAATAAAGTATGTTTTCGAAGACCTTTCGGGCTTTAGAAACAAGTATGCCTTTGAAGATGCCAACTACATGCAACTAAACGCAGGCGAAGGAACGCAAACCAATGGCGGCGGAAAGGCAGAATGGGCACTTTTCTCGTACTTCGGTAAGGCCGACTACAACTACGCCGACCGCTATCTGCTTTCGGCCACACTGCGCCGCGATGCCACTTCGCGACTATACCGCGGACAAAATTCGGGCGTGTTCCCCGCATTCTCGGCCGCTTGGCGCATAACCGAAGAGAAGTTCTTTAAGAGAAACAACATCCTGAACGATGCCAAACTGCGCGTTGCTTGGGGACAAAACGGCAACTCGGCCATCAGCAACAACTACGCCGCATACAGCACATACGCCTATAATCTGGGCAACGGCTCGTACGACCTAGACGGAACGGGCAATGCCATCGTGGGCGGAATAACCATTGCCGCATCGGGAAATAAGAACCTGAAATGGGAAACCACTACGCAAACCAACTTGGGTTTAGACCTCAACATGCTGAACAACACGTTGTCGCTAAG
>CAUPVH010000426.1:0-2569 GCA_963514635.1 uncultured Prevotella sp.
CACATTATCACGTAATTGAATAACATGAAACGAATACTCATCGCTTGGGCCGTTGCACTTGTGGCGTTTGCAGCTTGCACGAACAAGTCTGCTACTTCGGCCAAGATTGAAGGGCTGGATTTCGACAGCATTGTGGTGGATACCACTGCGGCGTTGACTGATTTGAAACTAACGCCGCTATGCCGAATCAGCCTTAATTTGCAGTACGCCAAAGGCAATAACGCCGACAAAATAAACAACGCACTGCTGCATGCTGGCATCTTGATGCCCGATTATCTGGGACTTACCAACCAAAAGTTTAGCATGAAACAGGCGGTTGACTCGTTTGTGAAACGTATGCTGAACGACTATATACACGATTATGCAGCACTTTATCGGCAAGATAGGGGGAATGGCAGCTCCTATAATTATGAATATAAGGTGAAAACCTCCACGCGAAACGGGGCTGAGAACATTGTTGTTTACACGGCCAAGATATATACTTACGGCGGTGGAGCGCATGGAATAAACCAAACGTTGGTGCGAAACATCGACGTTACCACAGGGAAAGTGCTGCAACTGCAAGATGTTTTTGTGCCTGGCTACGAGCCTACACTGAAAGAACTGTTGCTGAAAAAGGTGGGCGAACGCTTTAACGCCGAAGGATTGGACGAGCTTAATAAGAAGGATATATTTGCCGATGGGCATGTATATGTGCCAGATAACTTTGCCATCGACGACGAAGGTTTCACCTTTATATATTGTGAAGACGAGATAGCACCGCACGCCGTGGGCGAAATAAGTGTTACGTTAAGCCGTAGCGAGTTGAGCAGAATATTGAAATAAGTGGCGGATGAACTTGCACGGCGGCAGAATTTGCCTGATAATGTGGGTTCCGCAACAGAACGCAACGAGGCATGAAACCTCGTACAGAACAGCAAAGACAATGGACGAGATACGTAAATATTTTACCGAACTAACCGCCACGCAGCTTGAACAGCTAACGCAACTGGGCGAACTATACCGCACATGGAACGAACGAATAAATGTGGTTTCGCGAAAAGACATCGACAACTTGTACCTGCACCACGTACTTCACTCGCTGGCCATAGCCAAGTATGTGCAGTTTAAGGCTGGCACACGCGTGCTAGACTTTGGTACGGGGGGCGGTTTCCCTGGCATACCGTTGGCTATCGTGTTTCCCGAATGCCGTTTTAAGCTGATTGATCGCACGGCGAAGAAGATACGCGTAACGCAAGAAATTGCCGCTGCCATAGGCTTAACCAATGCCACTGCCGAGCAAAAGGCAGGCGAAGAGGAGCGGGGCGAGTACGATTTTGTGGTGAGCCGAGCCGTGATGCCCTTGCCCGATTTGATGAAAATCGTGAAGAAGAACATCTCGCGCGAACAACGCAACGCCTTGCCCAACGGTTTGATATGCCTCAAAGGGGGCAATCTTGATGCTGAAACGCGTACGGTGAAGAAGGTTGTCGACATTACACCTGTGGGTAATTGGTTCGAAGACGAGTGGTTCGAAGAGAAAAACGTGGTGTATGTACCTATGTAAAGGGTAGTAGCCGCAAGTGATAAAGGGTTAGGGAATGGTTGCATGCAGATAACGCGCGACCACGATGAACCGATAACATAAAACGCAAAACGATTTAGCACAATGCTGAATATACATCATATAATGTGCAACATGTTGCAGGAAAACTGCTATGTTGTGTCAGACGAAACAAAGGAATGCGTGATAATAGATTGTGGCGCATTCTTCGAGAAAGATAAGTCGGCGCTTACGCAGTATATCGCCGACAACGAATTAAGGCCCCGTCGGCTGTTGGCTACTCATGGGCATGTGGACCATAACTTGGGAAATGCCTTTGTGTTTGCCACGTATGGCTTGCGCCCTGAGGTGCACGAGGACGACGGTGAGTTGTTAGAACATCTGCCCGAGCAGGCCGCTTATCTGCTGAACATGCCGCTGGATGAACAGCAACCGCGCATGGAACGATACCTAACGGAGGCCGATACCATCGAATGGGGTAACCATCGGTTCACCATCATTCATACGCCGGGCCATACGGAGGGCAGTTGTGTGTTCTATTGCGAGTCCGAAGGTGTTGCTTTTACTGGCGATACGCTTTTTAAAGGCTCGATAGGCAGGGTAGATCTTCCTGGCGGAAGTATGTTTAAGATGATGCAAAGCATACGCCACTTGTCGCAATTGCCCGACACAACCCGCGTGTTTTCGGGGCATGGCCCAGAAACAACGATTGGTTACGAGCTTGCGCATAATCCGTATTTGGATAGATAAGGGGGAGTAGTAAATGTAGTAAGGAGTAAAGGTAGTAAGTAGTAAGTAGTAAGTAGTAAAGGTAGTAAGTAGTAAGCTAGTTAAACCTAGGATAACTAGGAAACCTAGGAAACCTAGGATAACTAGAACACCTAGGATAACTAGAACACCTAGGAAAACTTGAACGCCTAGAAGAGCTAGAAAAACTTGAAAACTTACCAACTTATCAAATCGACTCATGAATAAGGAAGAAGCAGAAAAGATAATAATGGGTATCGACCCTGGTACCACGTTGAT
>CAUPVH010000427.1:0-2569 GCA_963514635.1 uncultured Prevotella sp.
TTCTAAGATAGATACGTCGAAAGTACCACCACCAAGGTCAAATACTAATACTTTTTGATCAATATCAGTTTTATCTAAACCATAAGCTAATGCTGCAGCTGTTGGTTCGTTGATAATTCTTTCTACTTCTAATCCAGCGATTTTACCAGCATCTTTTGTTGCAGCCCGTTTAGCGCAATTCAGCCCCAAGTTTGCCTTTAAGGTTGGCAATCAACTTCTGCATAATGCTTTCAATCTGCTTGTCTTTAAGTGTTGCGTTCTCGTCTTGCAGGATGAAGTTCACGGCATAACTCTTCTTGCCTTGCGGCAGATTCTTACCTTCGTACACGTCGAACAGCTCAACTTTCTTGAGCAATTTCTTCTCCGTCAGCGTGGCTACGGCCACTACATCCTTAAACAACACTTCCTTATCGAGCAATAAAGCGAGGTCGCGACTTACGGCCGGGAACTTGCTTATCTCCTTAAATTCTACGTCTTTCTTGCTTGTCAGCTTAATAAGGGCAGTCCAATTCAAGTCGGCAAAGAACACTTCGTTCGTCAAACCAAAGTTCTTGCGAATGCCATCGGCCACATATCCCAGTTCGGCAACAACCTTTCCACCCCTGTTCATCACTTTAAGGGCATAAGTAAAGATGTTGTTTTCGCTTGTTTCGTAAACCAATAGGCCAGCAGGAATGCCAAGTCTAGCGAAGATGTTTTGCACATAGCCGTTCAGTTCGTAGAACGAAGATTGCTCATCGGGATGAATCCACGAGCCTTCCACGCGTTTACCCGTTAGCCACAGTGCCAAGTGCTTTTCTTCCGAGTAAGCTTTTATGGGGCTTTCCTCGTTTGCTTTGTCGGCATGGTAGTGATAGCAGTTGCCAAACTCAAAGAAACGCAGGTTTTGGTTCTGCCTGTTGGCGTTGCGCGATAGGCTTTCCAGTCCACCAAACAGCAATGTTTGGCGCATCATGCCCAAGTCGGCGCTAAGCGGGTTCATCAGTTTCACGCAAGTATCTTCCGTGTAGTTGTTCAATCCCTCGTAATAGGCCACCTTCGTTAGCGAATTGTTCAGTATCTCGTTAAATCCGCTGCCAACAAGCTGTTCGCCAATAAGCGTTTCCAATTTATGCTCCCTATCTTCGTCGCCGTGTACCGTTAGCGAACTTTTCAGTTGTGTGGGTATTTCCACGTTATTATAGCCGTAGATGCGCAGAATATCTTCCACAACGTCGCAAGGACGTTGAACATCTACACGATAAGCGGGAACTTTGAGTTGCAAACCTTCGTTGGTTTCTTCAACCACCTGCATGCCAAGACTTGTTACGATGCGCTTAATAACATCGTTTCCAATTTCTTTGCCAATCACTTGCCCCACATAGGCATATTTCAAGTCAACGTCAAAGTCGGCTATTGGTTCGGGGTAAACGTCTTTTACCTCCATAGATATTTTGCCACCTGCCAGTTCTTTGCAAAGAATGGCGGCCTGTTTCAGGGCATACACCGTGCCGCTAGGGTCGATGCCACGCTCAAAGCGGTAGCTAGAATCGGTGCTAAGTCCGTGGCGGCGTGCGCTTTTCCTAATCCATGTTGGGTGGAAATACGCACTTTCCAGCACAACATTGCGCGTTGTTTCGTATGTTCCGCTGCCTTTGCCACCAAACACGCCAGCGATGCACATCGGCTCTTCTGCGTTGCAGATGCTCAGGTCAGAAGGGCCAAGCGTATGTTCTTCGCCATCTAGGGTAACGAATTTTGTTCCCTCAGGCTGCGTTTTTACAATGATGTGATGACCCTTAACCATGTCCGCGTCAAAGCAGTGCATGGGTTGTCCGTAGGCCATCATGATGTAGTTAGTGATGTCTACAATGTTGTTGATGGGGCGCAGGCCGATGGTAAGCAACTTATTTTGCAGCCATTCGGGGCTTTCTTTCACCTCGCAATCGGTTATCGATACGCAAGCATAGCGTTTGCAGGCATCGTTATTCTCGATGGTTACATCTATGGGCAGGTCGTTATTGTCTACCACGAAGGCATCGCAGCTGGGGCGTTTCAATGTAGTTTCATAACCATTTTGCACCAACCAGGCGTACAGGTCGCGTGCCACGCCATAATGACTTAGTGCATCGGCATGGTTAGCTGTTATGTCAATCTCGATAAGCCAGTCGCTTTCCAGTTGGTAATATTCGGCGGCAGGCTGGCCAACCTTAGCGTCGGCAGGCAAAACGATGATGCCGTCGTGAGCCGTTCCCACGCCAATTTCGTCTTCTGCACATATCATACCAAAGCTTTCAACACCGCGCAACTTCGATTTCTTAATAACAAACTCGTTGTCGCCATCGTAAAGCACGGCACCCACATCTGCCACTATTACCTTTTGTCCGGCGGCAACATTGGGTGCGCCGCATACTATTTGAGAAGGTTCGCCCTTGCCCAAGTCAACGGTTGTGATGTGTAAGTGATCGGAGTTTGGATGCGCCTCGCATGTAAGCACTTCGCCCACATACAGTCCTTTCAAGCCACCTTTGATGGTTTGAACCTCTTCCACAGAGTCTACTTCAAGGCCGCAAGAAGTCAATACCTCTGC
>CAUPVH010000428.1:0-2567 GCA_963514635.1 uncultured Prevotella sp.
AAATGCACTGCGTTTTGGTGCTAAATGCAGTGCAATATGCTGCTAAACGCAGTGCATTTTGGTGCTAAACGCAGTGCGTTTTGGTGCTAAATGGAGTGCGTTTTGGTGCTAAACGCAAGGCAAAATGCTGCTAAATGCGAGATGAAAAGCATAAAAATACACTGAAATGGTATAAACAAAACCTTTTCGAGCCGCTAAATACATGGCTAAAAAGGGCAAAATGACCGTTAAAAAATGGAGTTTTAGGGGTTAAAAGTGCGTAATTGGGCATGAAAAATTATGAGTTGGCAAGCAAAATAGAAAGGCAAAATGGTGCAAAATGCAGGTTGTTTTCTTAAAAATGGACTGAAACGGAAGCGTGCAAAGTTGTAAAATGCCGCTAATTGCATGGTTTGAGGGCTTAATTCACGCTAGAAAGGGTCGGCGAACGGAGTGTGTTTTGTAAAATATAACGTATAGTTTTAAGGTTTGTGAGTTTGTGGGTTATTAAGTTTATGAGTTCATGAGTTGATAAGTTCGTAAGTTTGTAAGTTCATGAGTTGATAAGGTTATGAGTTTGTGAGTTCATGAGTTGATAAGGTTATGAGTTGATAAGTTTATGAGTTTGTGAGTTGATGAGTTGATAGGTTCGTGAGTTTGTAAGTTCATGAGTTGATAAGTTTATGGGTTTGTCAGTTTATGAGTTGCGTTTATAAAGCGAAATGGGGGGAGAAAAAGGCGCGATTTAGCTGAATTTAGCCGTGTACGAAAGGATTGAAGGATGGTTTCTGGTGGTTTGTTGGCACTTATTTGCGTTGTCGGTCTAGTCTGTGTTAACAGCTTTCAGTCAGTGGTTTGCGATGATATGTGGCGTTGTTGTTCGCTTGTTTCCGTCTTTTTACGCGTTTGCAACCTAAAAATAAGCGACAAACAATTAAAATAATACAAAATCGCGATAATGTAAAAAGAAATTCATATATTTGCAATATGGCAACGAATGCTTTGCGTTAGCGAACGCAGAACATTCCGCATGAGCTTGATACGCTGCAAAATTGCCACACAAGCAGGTAAGCTTGTTTACTGGTTAACTTGTAAACAAGAACCTGTTGCAATGGCAAGAATGCGTACTTTACGAAGGAACGAGTAAACAACTATTAACGATACCCAATTTATTACATTAAAAAAGCCTAGACATTATGAGCAGAATTTTACTTCATTTGGCTGTATGCGCTCTATGTAGCGTATCGGCAGTAGCACAAAACACAAGGGATGCCGCGACTTATGCGCCGACGGCGACAGGTGAGCAACTCACCAACGTGTATCTTAACTCTGCGATTTTAAACGGAGGAAACGCTGTACTTCCTGGCGGTGTGGCAGGAGATTCGCGTGGTATGGCCGTTGTTAACGGTAAGATGTACGTGTGTTGCAGAGAGGGAGCCGTATCGAAACTGATTGAACTTGATGGAAAAACAGGTGCGTTGCTCCGCACAATCAACCTTCCAGAGGAGATGTGGAAAGAGGGCGACAAGGCTCTTGGCTTTATTTGCAACGACGTACAGGTGGACAACGCTGGGCATATCTTCGTTTCTAACATGGCAACCGATATGCGCGGAGAGGGTGCGGCCCATCTTTTTAGGGTGAACTACGTGGATGTTACCAAAACACCAGTGGCATATAAAACGGTGTTGAACGCCACATTGCCTGCCGATTTACCCAAAGCGATGCGCGTAGACACGTACGACTTGTATGGCGACATATTGAATGGCGATGGTATCATCATGCTACCCGTGAGCGGTAACGAGGCAGGAGCAGGCAATACCGTTATTAAATATACCGTAACCAAGGGCGTGGCAGATGTTGCCAATCCGCAAACGATTGTACTTACAAAGTTTAATCCCGAAAAGGCGGTGGCTTCTGGTGCCGCTCCACGCATCAATATCGTAGACAACGAGCTTTTTTATCACGACGGATTTAACACGATGCCGATGTTGTATGACATGAATGGGGCTGCGGTTGACGGATTTCAAAACAACAAACCGCTCACTCCTGTAAGCACGGGACAAAATGGTGTGACGGAGTTTGAACTGAACGGCGCTTATTATCTGATTGTGGCATCAACCAATACCGATGATAAAGAAGCACCGCAAGCCTTCGACATCTTTAAGTTTAAGGACGAAAGTCGCTCGTTTGCCGACATGACTTTCCTTTATCGCTTTCCGCAAGCTGGACTAGGAAGTGTTGGAAATCCAGTAAGAACGGCGTTGCCCAGAGTGGAAATCGTTGACGGAGTAGGCGGACAAAAGAAGGCGCGCATCAATATCTATGCCTATAAAAACGGTTATGGCATCTACGAATTTGCCAACAATGTGTCGACCAACATCGCCAAGGTTGAAGGCGATAAGTTGGATTATACGGTTCGTGGAAACGTTATCACGGTGAATGCCGATGTTAAGTGCATCACGCTTTACAACGCCATTGGACAGAAAGTGGCCGAAACGGCAAATGCACAAGCGGTTAAGGCTCCTGCACGTGGTGTCTATTTGCTGCATGTTCTGGGCAAGAACGGCAATGCGAAAACGATAAAAGTA
>CAUPVH010000429.1:0-2563 GCA_963514635.1 uncultured Prevotella sp.
GAATACGCCATTGGCACGCCCCTTTTCGCCAAGGTTTCGTTGCACTTGGAGAACGGCAAGACAACAACAATCACCGCCGACAAGCCGCAATGGCGCTACATCAAGCGGCTAACCGTTAACGGCACGCCCGATACCAGCCATTGGCTTAGCCATAAAACGCTTACCACTGGTGCAAATATTGGTTTTGAAATGAGTGAGAAACCTGCTCGGCGATGAAAAGAGAAAGGGGGTGGGAGAATCTCATTTAGCCTTCTTTGATTTCTTGGTGTTATTTGTGTTTTCGGTTTGGACATTCTCTTTCTTCTTCTGCTGTTCGTATGCTTTTGTTAGTTTCGAGGCCGTTTTGTCGAGCAACTTTTGCATGTCGGCAAGGTAACTGCTTGCCCTAACGATGGTTCCGTCGGGTGCTAGCATAACAAAGAGGGGTGTGGCATCTGGCCCAAAGTGGTCGTTGAATTGTTTCAAACCGCGTTTGGTAAGTCGGTATTGTGGCCACGATAGCTGTGTGCGCTCCAAAAACTTCTGCCACAAGAAGTCCTCCTTGTCGTCGGCCACGCATAGAAAAGCCACTTCGGGGTGTTTGGCAACCATGTTTTTAAGTTCGGGTATGAGCTTTTGGTTTGGCTTTCTCCATGTTGTCCAAAAGCAAATAAAGGCCACTTTTCCTGTTGGGATGGCCACAAGGAGAGAAGTTGAGCGGTTTTTCTGGGTGAACATAGGTATGTCTTGAAGTGATTCGCCCACGGCCATAGCCTTTGCTGTGGCCACTGCACGGCGATAAGCATTCACTCGCGGATAGTCTTCGGGGCAAGCAAAGATTGTAGCTGTGATGTCTTCTATCTGCCGTTTGGTGAACGTTCGGTTGTATAGCACCATCTCTGTGGCCATCTTAATGGCCAATGGCGACTGTGGGTTCTTCTTCATCCACGTCAAAGAGTCGTTTCGGCGTTGGTTAAAATCGTTGAAGTCGGCTTGCGCTTTGCCGCCCGTAACGAGGAGGTGTTTGTTGATGGGTTGGTTAGAGGCCAAGTATTTGTACTTGTCGGCCTTCACCGTCATCGCCGTGTTGCTGACGAAGATGGGGGTGTAGGTCCATGTAGGCTCTTCTTTCGACTCCATTGCGTAGAGCAACTTGTAATTGTTTGTAGACAGGGTGCAAAGTGTGGGGTGTGTCAGGCGGCCAGTAAGGACGAACTTTCCGTCTTTAACTACGGCTCTGGCCACTTCATCGTAGTTCGAGCCTTCGGCCGTTTCCAGCTCCACCTCAATGCCGTCGGGGAGGTCGGGGATGTCGCTTGTGATGACAAAGCCGTTTTTTGTTTGCGCGAAAGTGGTGTAGGCGCAAAGTGTGCATAACAGGGTAAAGATTATTCTCTTCATATATTCTCTTTTTACTTTTTTGCAAAAATAACGATTTTTTTGAGATTATGGTGCCATTAATAGCCACTTTATTGAGCTACTGAAACGTTAAAAATAATAATGGGGGAGTGCAGACAAGTAAACCCGTAGTTTGGAACTAAGTTTGGGGTTGTGGGTGAACGAATTTTGGTGAGCAGGTTGTTGGCTTGTTGTAAAAATGAAAAGCTAGATATAACAGGACGAACTTGCAAGGATGGTATAACTACGAAGAGCTAATATAGCTAGAAAAACTAACCTCACTAGCCTACTAAACCAAACGCCAATTTGCCCACTTATAGTCAAACAGAAATGGATTTGGAAAGCCATAGGTGCATCGTAAGCAAACAAAAAATGCTCCTTTCCCTCTGCGTAAGAGTTTGATGATGCCATGCTACGCGCGTTTTACGTTCTTCTAACAACTGTTTTCCGAAAGCAATTTTGTTTGACTATAACTGGCAAGTCCGTAAACTTTCCAACCTTACATCTTGGATTTTGTAATCTTTTAAGTGTGTTTTTTAACATTATGAGTGCCTTTTTATCCATCAATCGCCCACTCAGGCGCAAATAATCCATTCTCGCGGAGGTTTGTTTTGGTGCAAAAAGGGGTTAGTTGTAAATGCTGGCAAAATGAATTTTTATTACAAGAAACCGTCATTTGCGCCATTTTGGGAGCTATTTGCTGCTAAACGCACTGCTATTTGGTGCTAAATGCAGTGCGATTTGATGCTAAACGCAGTGCAATTTGGTGCTAAACGCAAGGCGATTTGGTGCTAAACGCAAGGTAAAATGCTGCTAAATGAGGGGCGATAAGCATAAACATCCACTGCAATGGTATAAATAAAACCTTTCCGAGCCATTAAAAACAGGGCTCAAAGGGGCAAAATGCCCATTAAAAAGTGGGGTTTTAGGGGTAAAAAGCAGGTTTTTGGGGCTGAAAAAATGTCGAACCAGTGTCCAAATAGAAAGGTAAAGTGGTGCTAAATGCAGATGAAATTCGGAAAAATGGATAAAAGAGACTATGTGTGTTGCCGAAATTTGTAGCTATTTGCTTGCTTTTTGGCCTCTTTTTTCGCTAAAAGCACGCGGTGAGAAGGATGTGTTTTGTAAAGTATTAGTACTAAATTTAACAAAAGTCGGTTCGCTAGATAAAGGTTAGAAAGGGTTT
>CAUPVH010000430.1:0-2561 GCA_963514635.1 uncultured Prevotella sp.
ATGCTTATTGGCAGTTGGTTGGACGAATGTTATATGCTGTTCTGCCAACTGCCATTAGCATTTTGCCTATTGTTGGGATAGGGTGGGGCGTGGTTTGTTAGCTTTCCAACTGCGCTTTCAAGTATTTTCCGGTAATACTCTCCTTGCAATTGGCCAGCTCTTCGGGTGTTCCGGCAAACACTAACTTACCTCCGCGGTCGCCTCCATCGGGTCCAAGGTCGATAACATGGTCGGCGCACTTTATCACATCCATGTTGTGTTCAATCACAATGACAGAGTGGCCGCGCTCTATCAACGCGCCCATAGCCTTTAACAACCGCTTAATATCATGGAAATGAAGTCCTGTGGTAGGCTCGTCGAAGATGAAAAGCGTAGGTTCGGCCTTCTCTTGTCCAATGAAATACGCTAGTTTCACGCGCTGATTTTCGCCTCCTGAAAGGGTAGACGAGTTTTGACCTAGCTTAATATAGCCCAAGCCAACGTCTTCAAGTGGCTGTAATCTATTGACAATAACTGTTTGTTTATGGGCGGCGAAGAACTCAATGGCCTCCGAAACGGTTAGGTCTAGAATGTCGTTAATGTTCTTTCCCTCGTAGCGAACATCCAAGACATCTTGTTTGAAGCGTTGGCCATGACATGTTTCGCACTCTAAAATCAAGTCGGCCATGAACTGCATCTCCACAGTTATCACGCCTGCGCCCTTGCATTCCTCGCATCGTCCGCCCTCGGCATTGAACGAAAAGTATTGAGCCGAGAACCCCAATTGCTTGGCTAAGGGCTGATTTGCGAAGAGTTGGCGTATGGGTTCGTATGCTTTAACATATGTGGCAGGGTTAGAACGCGTACTTCTGCCTATGGGATTTTGGTCTACGAACTCGATATGTTTCACCCGTTTAAGGTCGCCTTCCAGCGCAATGAACTCTCCTGGTGCGTCGGCAACGTCGCCCATGCTGCGTTTAAGGGCAGGATGAAGTATGCCTTTGATGAGCGACGACTTGCCCGAACCGCTTACGCCCGTTACAACTGTCAGCACATTGAGCGGAAAGGTAACATCAATGCCTTTGAGATTGTTCATGCGTGCGCCCTTCAATAGTATCGACTGGTTCCACTTGCGCCTTGATGTTGGCGTGTCAATCTTCTCTGCTCCCGTGAGATAAGCAACAGTATGGCTGTTGGGGTACTTCTCTAAGGCATCCTTTGTGATGTGGGATGCAGGGGCATTAAATACAATTTCTCCGCCCAAACGTCCAGCATCGGGGCCAACATCAATGAGATGGTCGGCCTTTCGCAGAATATCTTCGTCGTGTTCCACCACAATTACAGTGTTTCCTATTTGCACAAGGTCGTTCAGAACCTTTATTAAGCGGTCGGTGTCGCGACTATGTAGGCCTATACTGGGCTCGTCGAGAATATATAACGAGCCTACTAGCGAGCTGCCTAGCGATGTGGTGAGCTGTATACGCTGGCTTTCGCCGCCACTAAGCGTGTTAGATTGGCGGTTAAGCGGGAGGGAATGCAACCCTACGTCGAGCAAGAATTGTAGTCGGTTGTTTATTTCGGTGAGCAAACGGGCAGCAATCTTAGCGTTATAGTCGTTTAGTTGCAAGTTGTCGAACCATGTTTTAAGTTTGCCGATGGGCATTTCCACGAGGTCGGCAATGCTCATTCCGTCTATTTTAACCCATGTAGCCTCTTTCTTCAAGCGTGTTCCATGACATTCGGGACAAGTTGTTTTGCCGCGATAGCGATTCAGCATCACGCGGTATTGTATCTTATATTGGTTCTCGCGTACCATCTGAAAGAAGGCATCGATGCACACTTGTTCGCTGATGTCGCGGCCCTTTTCGGATGGAAGTCCATGCCAAAGCATGTCTTTTTCCTTTCTCGACAATTCAAAGTAAGGTTTGAAGATGGGGAAATTGTCTTGTGCAGCACGCCTGCAAAACTCTTCTTTCCAAATGCCCATCTTGTCGCCATGCCAGCATTGCACGCAACCATCGTACACGCTAAGCGTGGAATTGGGTATAACAAGACTCTCTTCTATGCCGATAACCTTGCCAAAGCCCTCGCATGTGGGGCAAGCACCTAGCGGAGAGTTAAAGGCAAACATGTTGTCCGATGGCTCTTCGAAGGTCATGCCATCGGCTTCAAATCGCGAAGAGAATTCGTAGGTGATGTTGGAAGGAAGAAACACCAACCTGCATTCGCCATGACCTTCGTACATGGCGGTCTCTACCGAATCGGTTAGTCGCGAAAGGTGTTCCTTGCTATCGTCTACGGCAAGTCGGTCTATGAGCAATAGGTATTCGTCGGCGTTGGCTGCTTTCAGCTTTTCCTCGTTTTCCACAAGTTCGTCTATGCGCATAAAGTCGCCTTTGTGCCACAGTCGGGTGTAGCCTTCTTGCACAAACATGGTGAGTTGTTTCTCAAATGTTCTCCCTTCTGGTACATGGATGGGCGCAAGCACCACGAACTTTGTTCCGTTGGAGTATTGTTTGGTGCATTGTATCACGTCTTCCACGCTGTGTTTCTTAACTTCTTGTCCTGAAACAGGCGATATG
>CAUPVH010000431.1:0-2558 GCA_963514635.1 uncultured Prevotella sp.
GGGGTAGAAGTAATACTTCTTATCGTAGGTTCTTACTTGCTTGCGGGTGTTAGACCCTGCCATGTACGCCTCCCAGGGGGCGGCATTGTTGAGTGTGTCTAGTTCCACTTGCGGTTTGTCTACGGTGGTCATGTTGGCTCCGCGGTAGATGTTGGGGTGTGCTTTAGAGTCTACTAGTTCTAGTTGGTGCCAGCGTATGAGGTCCCAATAGCGGTACCAGTTGTCGAACATCAGTTCGCAACGGCGTGTGCGACGTATCTCCCAAAGCAGGTTACTTACGCCCATGTTGTTGGCGGGGTCGGCATCTGGGGTGAGTGTCATGTTAGGAAGTCCGGCGCGGGCTTGCAACAAGTTCACCGACTTGTTCAAGTCGTTTTGCGTTATCGTACCCAACTCGGCCATTGCCTCTGCATAATTGAGGTAGATTACGGACAACCAATAGATGGGTGCGTCGGTGTATTGGCGGTTGATGTTGTTTCGTTCAGTTGTGGTTAGCATCTTGGGGTTGTCGTATTTGACTACGCCATAACCCGTTGTAGAGGTGAACGCGTTAGAACCAGCCCTTGAAAAGGCCTTACCCTTGAAAGCCAACACCGTGTCGAGGGTTACACTCAGTCGTTTGTCGCGCACCGCAAAGAGGTGTTTGATGTTGTAGCTGGTGTCTTTTATCGTCTTCATTACGCCGTCAACCTTTTTCTGCACGTTCACAATAACCATTTTAGGCGCATCGGTTTTGTTCAGTGTTGTGGTAGCCAGTGGTTTGCCGTCTAAGAACAGGTAGTTGTCAAACGCGTCTTTGGTCATGCCGTTCGTTCCACCCGTATTTACCGTGTAGTCGATGAGCGAGTGCATGAGCGTGTTCTTAGAGTAGGGCTTATAGAATATTATTTCGGGGTTTTTGCTCAGGTCTATCGAGTTGTAATTGCCTTGATAGCTGTCATTGAGTTTTAACTCCTTATCGTCCATAATAACTTTGCAAGCCTCCACACAGATGTTGAGATATTTTTTTGCTCTTTCAGCATCGGGTCCTTTGCCTGCATTGTCTTCCGCTTTGCGGTATTTGCAGTAGGTTCCCTCGTACAAGGCCACGTCTGCCAGCATGGCTTGGGCCATGTTCTTGGTGAAGCGTTGCTTGTTGGTTCCCGCTATGTGTTTGGTGGCAAAGCTGAGGTCGGCCGCTACACTATCCATCACCACGTCGCGATCTACACGTGGACCATATAGAATATTGTCCGAATGGTGGTCGGGTACGGTTATCACCAGTGGCACATTGCCAAACATGCGTACCAATTGATAGTATTGCCATGCCCTATTAAGGCGTGCAATGGCTTGGAAGTTGGCTTTGTTGCCGTCGTCCATACGAGAAGTTGAAAGCCGCTCGAGAATGAAGTTGGCATGCCTGATGGACTTGTAGGCATCTTTCCAATCGCTTGAGGTGGCAGGGGCGTTCTTCCAAGCCCAATCGTTCTTTTGGAAGTCCACTTGGTCGTCGCCCAAGGTTTTATAATAGAACCACCCTTGTCCGCCTTCATTTCCATATCCCAAGTAATCCTCGTAGAAAAGGTTACACTGGTCTTCTAGGTTTACGGTGTTGTCCCAATATTCGGGCGTATCTGTGAACTTGTCTTGCGGCGCAAGGTCTAGGAAGTCGTTGCAGCTTGCCAACGCGCCCATCGTCAACAGGCCAGCTATGATTATCTTTTTCATTTGTCTAAGGGTCTAGATGGTTTATAATGTTACCTGCATACCAAACGAGAGGGTGCGCGTAATGGGGGCAGTGCGTCCCCAACCGCCATACTTCAAGCCTGCACCCGTATTTATTTCGGGGTCTACGGGCAGGTCGTTGCCTTTATAAAGCAAGAAGAGGTTGCTTGCGCTTAGGTAAATGCGTGCCTTTTGTATGTAAGCCTTGCGGGTTAGTTCCTTAGGAAGGGTGTAGCCAAGGGTTACGTTTTTAAGTCTGAGGTACGACATGTCGGTGAGATAGCGCGATTGCGGATAATAGTTGTTCGTTCCTGGGTCGATAACCGATATGGTTCCTTGTGGGTCGTTGCCGGGGAACAGGCGTGGATACTTGTTGGCTTGGTTCACCTCGTAGCGTTCAACGTTTTTCAGTCCGTTTTTATATATCACGCGGTTGTAGCTCAGTTGATGGTCGTATATGGCAAGGTCGGCCTCGCGCATCAGCGGGAAGTTCATTGAAGAAACCGTCCACACATGGCGTTTGCCCACGCCCTGGAAGAACAGGTCGAGGTCGAACCCACGCCATGTGCCGCCAAGGTGGAAACTATATTCGTAACGTGGCAAGAAGTTGCCTATCACTTTCAGGTCGCCGTGTTTGTCGGCAGTGCCTTCACCTCCGTCAATAACGCCGTTACCGTCTAGGTCTTTAAACTTCACATCGCCAGGTCCGTAGTGGAACGAGCCTTGCTCCAATCCCTTTTGCGAGGCAATACCGTTGGCGTAATTCCATGTTCCGTCTGCGTTTTGTCCCGTAAAGTCGCTCTCTTCAAAGTAGCGGTCGGTTTCAAACCCCCAGATGTCGCCATAGGTTTTGC
>CAUPVH010000432.1:0-2552 GCA_963514635.1 uncultured Prevotella sp.
AAGGAGAATCGTCGCCCGCCCATTCCACGGTATAATGAGTGCCTCTACGTCCTGAATGGCGATTCACTTCCACCTCTCCTTGATATACTTTCAGGCTGTCGGTGCAAAGGTCTTTCACCAAGGCAACGCCAAGAGCCACCCCAAACACGCAGCTAGCACAACATATCACTACACCCCAAAGACGCGAATACCATTTTTCCTTTTTCTCGACGGCCAACAAATAGCCTGCATAAGTAATAAGAAACATGATAAGAGTCATAACCGCTTGGCGCAACAACCCCACGTAGCCATAGGTACAATCCGTCAAAAAGGTGATAAAACCAAAAAACAACACGAGAGCCAAACCAAAGGGTAGATAGAACTTCCATTTGGAAGGAGTGGACGTATTGGCGTTGGCCATGCTCTCTTGATTGCGTTTTGACCACCACGAGAACCTCCATCGCTTACCCTTTCCTTCTGTCGTTGTATCGCGTTCATTTCTCGTCTGTGTAATTTCAGCTAGTATCGCGTTCCATTCTAGCGTGCCTTCAACAAGTTGTCGTTCGCCATACTGGTCGCGTAGGGTAATGGTAACGGGCTTGCCACCATCGTATTTCACCGACCAGCTGCGCACCACTCGGTCGTTATCGTCTGGCGAATTGCCGTTCAGTGTTTCCCTTTCCACGGCATCCACATATCGTTTGGCCTGTTGTAACGTACCTCCGCTCAAGCGATGTGCCGTGGCTACGGCCTCTAACTTGCGCCCTTGCTTTAACAGTTCTATTATTTGTTCTTTCATCATGGGTTTTGTTTAAGTGTTTTTTCCAATTCAAGCTTCATAATGCAGTTTGCTGTGTTACTCGAAAAGACATCGGCAACAATTGAAAATGCGCTATAAAACCCGTCTTGGAGGTAGAGAAATATTGCATTGGGCTATTATCATTGTAACAACAATACATACTATTATCAACCCGATGATGTACGCATAGTTATATGCAGGGGTGTCTGTTGCCCTTCCGCGATAATAATTCATCACGCGTTCGTGCCGACCCGACTTTACATAATACCTCCAAATGCCGAAGAAAAGGGCACAAAAGGAACCGCATACATAAAGTACTGAGAGTTGCTTACCAAAAGGCAGCAGGTGTAGTTTATTCAATTTGTCTAACGACACGAGTAAAGGAAATAATAAACCAGCCATTATTCCACCTGGTCCGCTAACCTTTCTGTCGCCTCTATCTTGACTGCGTTCGCCCGCAAAGTATATTCTGTCTATGATGTTGAAATGTGCCATAACGGTAAATTGATAAGGTTGTGATGCCATTAGCCTGCAAGCTATTGCGATGTTATGGTTAAAGCGATGGGGCTTAAAGTCATGCAGTTTCTTACTCTCGCCGTCCGTAACGGTCCAGATGTGAGCGCGTTGCCTTTTAAAAACCAACAAACGCCACCCTCACTTTTGGCAAGAGCGGCGTTTGTGGTATGTATACGGGGTGCGTTGACTTCGCCAACGTTTGGTGCAACTATTTGCACGCAAGCCAAGCGATGCAGACCAACGCTTATAACTTATCCGTAGATAATCTTTCCGTTCTCGTCTTCGTAAGGACCTAGGTCCTTGCTGTATTGGTTCATGGCGCGCAGGCTCATACCCATGTTCGAGAAACCACCATCGTGGAAGAGCGTTTGCATGGTAACCTTACGCGTAAGGTCGCTGAAAAGGGTTACGCAATAGTCTGCACACTCCAATGCCGAGGCGTTTCCAAGGGGCGACATCTTGTCGGCGAAGTCCATCATGTTGTCGATGTCCTTGATACCCTTACCCGCTGTGGTGGGCGTAGGCGACTGCGAAATGGTGTTGATGCGCACGTTCTTTTCGCGCCCATAGATATAACCAAAGCTGCGGGCAATGCTTTCGAGCAGGCTCTTGGCGTCGGCCATGTCGTTGTAGCCGAAGAATGTACGATGCGAGGCAATGTAAGTAAGTGCCACAACCGAACCATATTCGGCAATTGCGTCTACCTTTTTAGCGGCTTGCAGCATCTTGTGGAAAGAGATAGCCGAGATATCAAGAGTCTTGTTCAGCCAATTGTAGTCCAAATCATCGTATGTGCGGCGTTTGCGCACGTTAGGGCTCATTCCGATAGAATGCAGCACAAAGTCGATTTTGCCGCCCAACAGTTCTTGTGCCTTTACAAAGACGTTTTCCAAGTCTTCGTAGCTGGTGGCATCTGCTGCCACAACAGGAGCGTTAATCTTCTTCGCAAGCGCGTCTAGTTCGCCCATACGAAGGGCCATTTCGGTGTTGCTCAGCACGATGCTTGCGCCTTCTTCGGCACAGCGTTCTGCCACTTTCCAAGCGATGGACATGTCGTTGAGCGCACCGAAAATAATACCGCGCTTACCTTTTAATAAGTTGTATGACATAATTGTATTGATAATAATTCGTTGCAAAATTACGCTTTTTAAGCTAGAACACCAAGAGATTGAGGCGAAAAGGGCGTGGAAAGGTGAAAGGGGGAAAAAGTGAAAAGGTGAAAAAATGGCTGCGCCTATCAACTTGTCAACTCATTAAC
>CAUPVH010000433.1:0-2551 GCA_963514635.1 uncultured Prevotella sp.
GGCATAAGCAACGGCATACAGTCCTTTATGGCTAAAAGAAAGTTCGGCATTGTGAGTGATACTTGCCGACAAATAGGCGTTACCTGATACGTAATCGGTAGTTGTGGTGTAATATCTAAATGGGTTAAGGTCGCTAAATCGTGGTCGGTTAATCCCCATGGAATAAGCAGCAGATAGGGAATAGCCTGTTTCCGCCCTATAACTTAGGTTGAGTGTGGGGAAAAGACGGTTGTAAGATTGCTTGTTATGCTCGGCTACATTCCTTCCCGTAAGGTGGGTGTGCTCAAATCTAAGACCAGCTTGAGCATACCATTTGGGACTAAGATCTTTCGAAAGGCTTACGTAAGCGGCGTTTGTTTTCTCCGTATAACGGAAGTTATTGTTTTGCCCTAGTAGCTTAGTCCACGCACCACCTGTAAGAGTTTCTGTGCTTATGGCAGAAGTATTGCTAATAGACGTATAGGCTGCACCTATTTCCATGTTCACGGCACTGAAAGGGAGCGTAGCGTCTAGCTTGACAGCGTGTATCTTGTAGCTGTTGTTTCCTGAATTGTTCATCATCGATGACGATGCGCCTTCGGTGGTGCTAATGTGCGAGATGGACTTGGTTGCCTTGTTAAAGTAGTTGTATGTTAGGCTCAACAGTTTGCCTTTGTTGTCTAAATTCCAATCGGCATACCCTGTTAGAGTCGTGGCATTAATGGGGTTGGATGGTGAATGGGCATGCGAACGAAAGTTAAGTCCGCGGTCGATGGTTAGGTCTTGTAATTCGTTTTTCAGTCGTTCTGTGCCAAGGTTAAGCATAAGGCCTGTTTCAATTGTAGCGGTTGGCTTGTATTTCAGCAAGGCGTTAAGGTTAAAAAGCTTGTTGGTGAAATCGTTTCTACGTTGCGACAGCTTAATGTGGTCGGCAAAAGTGTACTCTCTAATGATGTCGTTGATACCCTTGTTTCGGTTGAAATTAAGGTCTATGGAGTAGTCCACGCGTTTTGTTGCTTGCCTAATGCCGCCTCCAAAATAGCTATTGAGGCTTTCTTTGACGATGAGATTGGCGTCCACGTTGCCACTTACACCAAGTGTTTCGTCACGTTTTGTCTTGATGGCGATATAACACACGTTGTCGGCAGCAGGATATTTGGCAGGAGCTAGGGTGAAAAGTTCTATTCGTTCGATGTTGTCTGCACGCAGGGATTTTAGTTTCATCAAGGTTTCGCTTTCGGAAGTTTCCAGCAATCGCCCGTCAATGATGTATCGAACGTTGGCTTTACCTGCAACGTTTACTGCTTCGTTTACGACAGACACACGCGGAAGACGACGCATTACTTCCACTCCGTTTAGCCCTTTTGCATATGGGTCGTTCTTAGTATAATAAACTATGCGGTCGGGCTTATGGTCAATCACTGTTTTTTCAGCAATGACTATAACCTCGTTCAGGTCGAGTTTTCTCCAGTAGTCAGAACTGTCTATGGCTGTTGTGTCATTTTTTGAGGGTAACGAACTTTGTTGTTCCACCTGAGCATAAGATGAAAGACATGAAAGTGTTATCAATGTTAAGGATATGAACTTTTGCATATGCCATGTTAGAATGTTATGTAATTGCAAAGTTACGATTTTTCTTATTTGTTGGCAAAATAAAGTGGAGTCTTGCCGCGAAAAGTTCTTCTAACAAAGAAGATGGGGTGGGGAATGTGTTGGTTACTAACTGGTACGCTACTTGTTTGAAATAAGTTTGTGGCTATAAGGCCGACGAAGGCTGGTAGACGAAACCAAGAATTGCTGGTAGATAGAACTGATGAGGGTTCGTAAGAGAGAGGGAAACTAAAACTTCTTGCCGCCTGCAATCTTAAAGAATGTGCAGGCCAAAATGCGCGTGTCCATCCACCAAGAGCGGTTTTGCAGATAGTACAGGTCGAGTTCCAAGCGTTTAAGCATCTTTTCGATGCTGTCGGCATAGCCATTATACAGCGTTGCATACGACGTTACGCCTGGTCGTAAGGCGTATAGCTGTTCGTAGCGAGCATCTTTTGCCATAATCTGTTCGATGTAAAAGCGGCGTTCGGGGCGTGGTCCAATGAAAGACATATCGCCCTTAAACACGTTCCAAAGCTGTGGCAACTCGTCAAGGTGGTGTTCGCGAAGAAACTTACCCACACGTGTAAGTCGGTCGTCGCCATCTACTTCCAGTACCATAGGGCCGTTTTCTTCGGCATCCATGCGCATTGTTCTGAACTTATAGATAAAGAAAGGCTTTCCTTTACGCCCGATGCGCTCTTGCGTATAGATAACAGGCAGGCCATCGTCTAGCCTTATGGCGATGGCACAAAGCAAGATGAGCGGTGAGAAAATTACGAGGCAAAGAGCCGAAACAATGAGGTCGAACAATCTTTTCATGCTGCAATCTTCAATTCTTTTCGTTCTACCTTGCGAGTAAGCAAAAGCTGAAAGAGGGTGAAAGTGGCCACATCTATCAGTACGATGCCCGTTATCGAGACTAGGGGGAAGAGCAAAAGGTTCATAGCAACATAGGCAATGGCAAGCCCAAGGATAAATA
>CAUPVH010000434.1:0-2544 GCA_963514635.1 uncultured Prevotella sp.
CTTATGCGCAGGCAAGAGATGTTGTCATTGATGGAAAGAGTTATCGTGTAGACACGGTTGCCTTGTTTAAAGCCGGACCAGGAACGCAATACCTGGCCTTGGAGTTTAAGGGCGCAAGGCGTATCAATGCTTTCTTTCTGAAAGTAGACCTCACTAATCCTTATGTCGCTTACCGCGCTGCTTTGGGGCGCGACTCAATCTACGGAGGCGAACAACCAACGCAGGTGGCAGCCCGAAAGAGCAAAGAGAAAGAAGTGTACATCGCGGGAACAAACGGCGACTTCTACAATGTGTCCGACTATGTGGGCATGCCCATTGGTTGTACAGTGGTGAATAACGAGCTGGCCAACAACGCTGCGGTGTCTTATCATCGGCAGGTGTTCGCCTTCGATAAGGCTAAAATGCCCTATATCGGCACAATGGCTTATTCGGGAAACCTGCAAATTGGAACAGAACGTTATGCCATTGACCATGTTAACCATCTGCGAGGAACTGGCCAGTTGGTGCTTTATAACCAGCACAACGGGCAATATACCCACACGGATGCCAATGGAACGGAGGTGTTGCTTGCTTTGCCTGAGGGCGAAACATGGCAACTGAACAAGGAAATTCGTGCAAAGGTGGTTTCGGTTGTGCAGAATAAGGGCAACATGAAGATACCCGTAGGCGGTGCAGTATTGTCTGCCAACGGGGAGATAGCCGGTAAATTGGCTGCCCTAACAGCAGGGACGGAGGTGAAAATCGCGCTGAACTTGTCTGTCGGTGGTGTTTCTGCACCGTTTGCCGACGTGGTTGGCGGCGACCAACGAAGCCCCATGTTGCAGGATGGTAGCGTAAATACGACCGAAGTATGGAACGAACTGCACCCGCGAACGGGGTTTGGTTACACGCAAGACAAGAAGACGGCCATTCATTGTGTGGTAGACGGACGTAGTACCATTTCTTCGGGAGCAACGACAAAAGAGTTGGCCGAGATTATGCAGTTTGTTGGTGCGTACACTGCCATGAACCTCGACGGAGGTGGTTCTAGCTGTCTGTTCTTGAAAGACTTTGGGCCGATGAATAAGAACAGCGACGGAAACGAACGAGCCGTAAGTAATGGCATCTATGTGGTTTCTACCGCTCCCACGGATAACAAAATAACCGAAATAAGGTGCCTTCAAACAAAGGTTAGGCTGCCTCGTTATGGCATTTTTAAGCCTACGTTCTACGGATATAACCAGTATGGCGTGCTTGTTTCGAGGGATGTTGCAGGCGTAAAGCAAACGGTAGACGCCAAAGTGGGTGAAGTATTGGCCGATGGCAGTTTCTTTGCATCGGGCAATCAATCGGGCGTAATCACTGCTAGCTACAACGGAGCGACGGAGAAAATAGAAGTGGAACTGCTGCCAGAGGCTCCTGTTGCCATCCGTTTAGACTCTGTTTTACTCGATAACAAGGTGGCTTATCCCATTGAGGTGCAAACCGAAGTGGGGGGCAATGTGTTTAATCTGTATCCGGGCGCAATGCAATGGGATGTGGCCGACCCATCGGTCTGTACGGTTAACGAAGGAGTTGTCAAGGGATTGCGGAATGGAACGACCATTGTAACGGGTAGGTTGGGGAACTTTACCGACCAGCTTAAAGTACACATTGAGATTGCCGACAAGCCCTCGCTTACTGCTCGCGCCTTTACCGATGCAACTTGGAAAGTAACGCATTCGGCGAACTTGAAAAGCGTTGTCAATGCTCCCACAAACGATGCGGTTAAAACAACGTTCACTTATAAGGCTGGACGTAACCCCTACGTGGCTTATAATAACGACTTCTCGCTTTATGGTTTGCCCGATAGTATTAGGCTTACGTTTAATGCAGGCGAGACGAATATCAGCAAGCTTAGCTTCCGCTTTAAGGAGAACAACGGCGGCATGGCCACTATCAATAAGGAGTTTCAGGGCTTTAAGAAAAACAAGGACAACACCATTAGCCTGGCGTTGGCCGACTTAATGGACCATCCCAACGACCGAGCAGCCTATCCGTTGCACTTCAATTTCATGCAATTCTCCATCAATGGTTCGGGCATGACAAGCGATAAAGGCTACGACATTACCATTAAAGAGTTTGTTTTGGTGTATAAAGGCACCACCACAGCTATTGTTCGTCCAACAAACAATGCCTCGCAAAGGGTGTTTGTGGGTGGCACGAAGGACAATAAGCTAACGCTACACCTTGATTTAGACAAAGAAGAGCAGGTGCAAGTGCAACTTATCTCCGTGTCGGGGAATGTGTTGCGCAAGGTTAGCTTAGGCGTTGTGGGGAAGGGTAGCTACGTTATCCCCATGCAACAGCCAATGTCTGGCGTGTATTTGCTGAAAGTGAGCTATGGCAATAAGCACGAAACGGTAAAGGTTGTGATGTAAATGGCTTGCTTTTAAGCTTGCCTAAGGCACAAGCTTTTACGGAAACTTGAGCATATAAAAAGGTGAAAAGATGCACACACGGCATCTTTTCACCTTTCGGATGAGGGCTTTTTTCGGTTCTTCCGTTAAATGGATAGATTTGTAC
>CAUPVH010000435.1:0-2535 GCA_963514635.1 uncultured Prevotella sp.
TTTGTTGAATAAGTCGGTGAGTTAGTGAGTTCATGAGTCTATGAGTTGGTGAGTTCATAAGTTCATGAGTCCATAAGTTAAAAAATACAACAAACTTTACAAAACACGCACTATTGAGCAACCCCTTCTAGTGAAAATAATGGCCAAAATGTGGGCTTTTAGCAAGAAATTGCAGCCTTACGCGCTCCTCCTTTTGTCTTCTTTTGAGAAAATTGTCTGCATTTAGCACCATTTAGCCTTTCTAGTTGCTTGCCGATTCGTCTTTTCTCAACCCCAAATTCCTGTTTTTAGCCGCTAAAACCCCACTTTTTTATGTATGTTTTGCCTCTTTTGAGCCCTTTTGTTAATGGTTCGAAAGGGTTTTGTCTACCTCTTCGATGTGTATTTTTATGCGTTCCGCCTTGCGTTTTGCAGCATTTCACCTTGCATTTAGCACCAAAACGCCTTGCATTTAGCACCAAAACGCCTTGCATTTAGCACCAAAACGGCCTGCGTTTTGCACCAAAATAGCCTGCGTTTTGCACCAAAATAGCCTGCGTTTTGCACCAAAATGCAGTGCGTTTTGCAGCATATTGCACAGCATTTTGCTGCAAACAGCCCAAAAGCTGGTGTAAATTGCAGTTTTATGCAATGCAAATTCATATTGCATGCATTAACAACTACCCCCTTTTAGCATCAAAACCAACTTTCGCGAGAATTGATTATTTGCGGCCGAGCTGACGATTGGTGGATTGCAAGGGCACTCATAATGTTAAAATTTGCGCCGAAATATTACAAACTAAATCATTGACAAGTTGACGAGTTGACAAGTTAACGAATTAACGAGATAACAAGTTAATAGGCGCAGCCATTTTTTCACCCTTTCACCTTTTCACCCTTTCACCTTTAAAAGCCATTTTTCACCTTTTCACTTTTCCACCCTTTCACCTTTAAAAGCCATCATTCGTTGGAAAAATCACCCCAATTCAGCTTGTCAATGTCGGCTATTTCAGACAGTTTGATAAGCTTTTTACGCCTTATTTTGCTCTTAGTCACCTTAAAACGTTCCTCCTTTTCATCATCGTCTGCGTTAAGATTTTCTTCGTACACCCTTGTGCGCTTAGAGAAATTGATGTCTAAGTTATAATAAGTAACACACCTAATGCAACGAGTATGGTTATAACCAATCAACTCAAAATCGTTGTTTTGGTATCTAAAAATATAGTTCCAACACCCATATCTACCATGTGCAAAATAAATGTGTAATGTGTTTTTTATGATATACAACTCAAGTTCGGGTGCATCATAAATGCCTCCGTCCTCGTTTTCGGAAGAAAAACAAGTGTCGTTCCTTAATATCTGCTCGTAACCATTCTTACGTTTAAAGAGAATGATAAGTCCGCGGCGATTGCGATCGAGCCGTCCGCGGTTTTCATCATCCACCCATTTGCTCTCCTCGGTTCCCTTTATCATCAGCACCACGTCGGGCTTACCGTCTTTATTAAGGTCGCCCTTGTATTGTTGAAAAAGCGTATATCCTTTGGGAACAAACTCCTTAGGATCTTTTTTCAACTCCATTTTGGGTGCTGTGGCAAGCCTCTCGCTGTTTTGCACGAGGTCTTGTTTGGGCATTGTGGCCTTTAAACTTTCGCTTTTCGCTTGCTTGCAGCCCATTGTAAAGACCGCAATTAGCAATAAATGATATTTCCTTAACATAACCAATCGAGCATCAATCATCCTTTGGTAAATCCAAATCAAGTTCGTCGAAGTCGGTTATCTCCGACAGTTTGATGAGGTTTTTCCGCTTAAATTTGATTGTTTTCACCTTAAATTTCTCTTCCGCCTCATCATCATCTGCGTTAATATTCTCTTTATATACACAAGTACGCGTAGAAAAGTTGACTTCGAGAATCCTAAGAGTAACAGGCCCTCTACTAGAATAACCATCATAACCTATCAGTTCGAAGTCGTTATTTTGATATCTAAAGATATAGCTCCAATACCCATATCGGCCATGCAGGTAACTTATTATCAGTCTGTTTTTGTTTATCTCCAAACTTAATTCGGGTGCGTAATACACACCGCCATCCTCGTTTTCGGAAGAGAAACATTCGTCGTTCTCGGCTATCAACTCGTATCCGCCATCGCGTTTAAAAAGGATGATAAGTCCGCGGCGATTTCGATCTAGCCGACCGCGGTTTTCATCATCCACCCATTTGCTCTCCTCGGTTCCCTTTATCATCAGCACCACGTCGGGCTTACCGTCTTTATTAAGGTCGCCTTCGCATCGAGAAAACAAATCATACCCTTCGGGAATAAATGCCAAAGGGTTGGTCTCCAAGTTTGTTTTGGCCACAGCCACGGGTTTCACACTTGCTTGCATGGTGTCTTTTGTCGGCACAGTGTCTTTCCCACTTTCGTTTTTCCCTTGCTTGCAGCCCGTTATCAGGGCAAGGGCAAACAACAAATAAAATATCCTTAACATCATATACACCTGCTATTCATCCTTTGGTAAATCCAAATCAAGTTCGTCGAAGTCGGTTATCTCCGACAGTT
>CAUPVH010000436.1:0-2527 GCA_963514635.1 uncultured Prevotella sp.
CGGCATCTAATCCTACATTCGAAGTTGCTTCTAGGCAGCTGATATTGCCGAAAAGCCCCAAAAGGTATATTTCTCTTATGTGCGCAACCTCGCAAACATCACCATGAAGGTGTGGCGACTAAACATAAACGGGCGTTTTGAAGGAGATATAAACAAACCGCAAGTGTTGCAAAGGCTTAGGAAGACGATGAAGGCGGTGCCTTCGGCCACAAGAGAATGTAAGTTTGTGGGCAAGAGTGCGTACCAGTTCTCGAACGACTCGATACAGTTGGAAGGTTTGCCCGTAGGTGCGTACATGTTAGAGTTTGTTCCCAGCAACAAGGAAGTGCCAGTGCAACGCTCGCTGTTGTTTGTAACCAATGTTACGGCCGTGATGCAGGAACAACCCGGAAATCAAGTGCGCATCGCCGTATTGAATTCTCCCACGGGGCCTCCTATGCCCAATGCCAAAGTGGAGGTGACAATTAAAGACCGAGCGGACTACAAGACGCGGGTTGAGACTCTGGCCTGTAAAGCCAATGGCGAAGTGGTGTGCCGTTTGGGATATAATGAAGATTTAGAGGAGATTTTCCCCTATACACCAACCGACGTGTATGCTTGCAGAGATAGTTGGTCTGGTTTTTATCTTGAAGGGAACTACGGTAGAAGACTGCCATCGCTGTTTATTTATACCGATAGGAGTATCTACCGTCCAGGGCAAATTGTACAAGTGGCTGGCATTTCGGCTTGTGGCGGTCCCGACTTAGAACGTAAAAGCGTAGCAGGAAAGAAAGTAACGCTAAGACTTTGTGATGCCAATGGGAAAGAAATTGGGGAGCGTGAGGCCGTTACCGATGCCTTTGGCAAAATCGCCACGCAATTTACCTTACCCAAAGATGGCCTTACAGGTAATTTCACGATAAGGTCAAGAGAAAGTCTCTCTGCCAGCACATCATTCAGAGTGGAAGAATATAAACGCCCTACGTTTGACGTGAACTTTGCCGAAGTGAAAGAAAAGTATGCTCTGGGCGACACCGTGGTTGTTAAAGGGCATGCACTGAGTTTCGCCGGTGCGCCTGTTCAGGGGGCGAAAGTGTACTATACGATAAGGCGTATCCCTGTATTTTGGTGCTATCAAAACTGCGACGTTGAAGAAGATATGGCTGAGACGGACAATGATACCACAGTTACAGACAGTGAAGGGATGTTTAGCGTGAGGGTTCCTATGGAACTTCCCTACTTTAAATGGGAATGTGCCTTTTTTTCTTTCAGGGTGACAGCCTCAGTTGTAGACCAAGGTGGAGAAACGCATTCGTGTGCGATAAGCCTGCCGTTGGGGTACAAGTCCGTTTCGGTGACGTGCGATCTGCCTAACAAAATAGAGAAAGACAGTCTTAAAACCTTGCTGTTTAACGTAAGGAATGGCACTGGCGCGGAAATCCCTGGCAACGTGCGCTATTATATAGATAAGGAGAGCAACGCCCAAACGGTTATGGCCAACACGCCCATTCCATTCGATGCTGCCGCCCTGTCCGTAGGCAAGCACCGCTTGGTGGCCATTTGCGAAAACGACACGCTCGACCGCGAGTTTGTGCTTTTCAGCATGAACGACCGACGTCCTGTGGTGGAGTCGAAGATATGGTCGTATCAGTCGGCATCAAGTTTTAATCTCGACAACAAGCCTGTGTATGTGCAAGTGGGCACATCGTTGAAAGATACCTATGTGCTTTACGCCATCTATTCGGGCGATAAGGTTCTTGAAGAGGGTACAACCGTAATCAATGATTCGCTCATCACCATCCCCTACACCTACAAACCCGAATATGGCGACGGCATAACGATTAGCTATGTTTGGGTGAGAGACGATGAATGCTACGACTGTAATATGTCGATAGTAAGAGCCAGGCCCGACAAACGCTTGCTGGTCGAATGGAAAACGTTTAGAGATAGGCTTACGCCAGGGCAAACAGAAGAGTGGACACTGAACCTGAAACACCCCAATGGCGAGCCTGCCAACGCCCAACTGATGGCCACACTCTATGATAAGTCGCTCGAAAGAATAAAGGGACATCAATGGGAACTTGATTTGGGATATAATTTCAATGCCCCTTCTGTTAATTGGCAATGGATTTGGAACGCAGACTCAGTAGAACTTTCGGGTTCTCGGCCAATGCGCTTGCTGCCCACTCCTTCGTTTAGATTTTACCGCTTTTCAAAAGCTTGTTTCAGGCATGATGATGCTTTTGACTATCTAGACGGACTAAGTTATGCTGAGGTGATAGGTGAAGATGAGTTGAAGGAGGGCGGAAGCGTTAAATTTACTCCGCCTGTTTTGAAACGCGACAATGAATTAAAGAGCATCGAAGCTTTATCCTCTATGGTAGACGTTCGTGCGGAAGACGAAAGACTTGAAGTTATGGAGGCTGGCAAGGACAAAGGCTATGCTGACAATACTGATAAGGAAGTAGTAGCTGATAATGTCGACAAACCTGCCATCCGCGAGAACCTTAACGAGACGGCTTTCTTCTATCCCGCCCTCACTTCCGAT
>CAUPVH010000437.1:0-2526 GCA_963514635.1 uncultured Prevotella sp.
GCCCTATCCGTTGTACGATATGCAAGCCTTGGGCGATAGGGTTGGCGCGGCCGTTAAGTACAACTTCAACCCTTCTTTCAGCGTGCAGGTGTCGGTTGAAAAGGTTTGGGGACCGAATATGCCACGCGGATATTACGACACATTCAACGATGTTGGGCGTTAAAGGCTGGCTTTTGAAAGTCTACGCAACGTTTCTGCTTGCTTAGGCAAGGTTTAAGCATCAGGCTAAACGCATGAGCTACATTATAAAGGGGATGAGGGCAGCGCGCCCTTCATCCCCTCTTTATTTTGCCCGTTGCCGTTCGCTCTATTTCTTTTACGGGGAAATAGGCTTTGGGTTGCCAGTATTTGGGCAGCACTTTTTGGCAGATTTGTTTCACCATAGCCGTTTCGCTTTCTGCGTTTTCGGCCGAAAGGGGGACGAATTGCAGGCCAACCACCTCGCCAAACTTTTGGTCGTGGCACTTCACAATGCGGTAGGGCACGGACAAATGCGGATGAAGTGCGCGCTCAACTTCTTCTATTTGTATTTTTATACCACCGCTAACAAGCACGTTGTCTAGTCTGCCCTGTATGCGAAAAGCTTGCTTGGGTTCATCGTTATGTTGCAAATCGTCTTCCTGCTTAGCCATTTTTATGTGCTTAATGGTGGCAATATCGTTGGTTTCCAACAATCCTTCGCATAGGTGTGGGGCATCTATCACCAGGCAACCTTTATCGTTCAGGCTCACTTTAACCTCTGGAAGAGGTGTGTACCATTGGCTAGCTGCTTGCCCATTAAGCCGACGTAGGGCGATGTGCGATAGCGTTTCGGTCATGCCGTAGGTGCTCCATACGGCATGGGGAAAGGGCCTTAGCTCTTTTGCCAAGGCCTCGTCGATGGCACTTCCACCAATAATGAGGTGCTTTATGCGCATTAACCGTTGGCGTTCGGCTGGTACTTGCAGGCTGTTGTACACTTGTAGAGGCACCATTGCTGCAAAGTCGATGTCGGTTTCAAGGTCTTTTAGGGGGTGTCCGTCGGGTTCAACCACAACAAGTTGTAGGTTAGCCACGAGCGAACGCACCACCATCATCTTCCCAGCGATATAATCTAGTGGCATGCAGAGCAAGGCCGTGTTGCCCGCTTTCAGCCCCAAGTATTGGCAAGTAGCCCTTGCGCTGGCCTCCATTCGGCGTTTTTCCACCCACAGCGGCTTGGGTTTTCCGGTTGAACCACTAGTGTGAACCAGCATGCAAGGTGCCTTATCGTCGTTCCATTGGTCTAAGAATTCGGCAAGAACCATAGGCAATCTCCTTTTATTTGTAAGGGCATGTCGATGTTGTCGGTAAACAATTGGCCCGTGCCAAGCCCTTGTGGCATGGCAATTTGTGGCCCATAGGCCTCTGCTGCTAAGTGGGCGATGGCGTTTAGGCCTACATTACTCTCCAACGCACTGGTTATCCACGACCCAATTTTGCGGTCTTCGGCCAGCGAAATCCATTCGTTTGTACCCCGAATACCGCCGTGGAGCGATGGTTTCAGCACCAAATATTGTGGTGCGGTGGTGTCGAGCAGCTCTTCTTTGTCGGCAAGTGTGTTGATACCGATAAGCTCTTCGTCGAGTGCAATGGGCAAGGGCGATCGCTTACACAAGCCGGCCATCTCGTTCCACTGACCTTTGGCGATGGGTTGTTCAATGGAATGGAGGTCGAGTGCGGCCAACTTTTCGAGTCTCGACAAAGCCTCGGCAGGTGCAAAAGCCCCATTTGCATCTACCCGAAGTTCCACTTGGCGGGACGAAAACGTGGAGCGGATATGGCGAAGTAACTGCAATTCGCGTTCGAAATCTATCGCGCCAATTTTCAATTTCACACATCTGAACCCTTGATTCAGCTTTTCTTCAATGCGCATAGCCATTTCTTCGAACGTTCCCATCCACACCAAGCCGTTGATAGGGATGCCCATTTCGCCCCGTGCAAATGGTGTTTGCGAGAGGTTTGCGTGGCCATCGCGTTGCCATTGCCATAGGGCGGTTTCCAATCCAAAGCGAATGGAAGGGAAGGGGCTTAGTTCATCGTGGTTGATTACGCCCGTTTCGCAGAACCGTCGGCATGCTTGGCGCAGGCATTGTTCGTAGTTTGGCAGGTCGTCGCAGCTGAGATTGGGCAGTGGGGCGCACTCTCCCACGCCCACAACGCCAGGCTTTTGCGGCGAAGAGAGCGTAACGAGCCACGTCTTTCGGGTGCGATACACCCCGCGCGACGTGCCTGCCGGCTGCTTGAAATGCAAGGTATGTAGGGCTATGTCGATGTGGAACATCATCCGAGGGCTATGGAAGTTTGGGGTATTTCTTAAAGTCGGGTTTCCTTTTTTCAAGGAAAGCCTTGCCACCTTCCTGCGCCTCGTCTAGGAAATAGTAAAGCATGGTGGCGTCGCCAGCCAGTTCCTGAATGCCAGCCTGTCCGTCTAGTTCGGCGTTAAGGCCTGCCTTTATCATGCGTAAGGCCAGTTTGGATCATGGAATACCGGATGGTACCAAATTA
>CAUPVH010000438.1:0-2525 GCA_963514635.1 uncultured Prevotella sp.
CAAATGCTGCTGCGATGAGCCGTTGATGGCTAAGAAACTAATACCAAAACTTTGAAAGAAAATACACTCCACGACATGAGAAAAAGAAGAAGAAGTGCCTAACTGACAAAAAGACGGCTGATTATTAGACCAGTAACACAAGGTATAACATAAGCAAAGAAGGCTCATGTAGATGGTAAAGAAGGCTCATGCAGATGGTATTATGCAACAACAAAACCTCGTATTTCAGCATCAAAACCTATTTAGAAATATGCAAAAGAGCTGCCACAACAACGAAAAATGCCACTCCTTTCTTAATACCCATTGCTAGGTATAGCAACAAAACTGGGGAGAAAAGCTGCGCGCTAATTGCCATAAAAATGGTAACTTTGCAGATGGCTACCACTAAGGCAATGTCTATAACAATAGATAACGCCAAGCCAAAACTGCAATAACGATTATGCCCAACAAACAAAATACATCTCCCTGTGACGCTTGCCCCAAGGCGGCGATGCACAGTTTGCAACGGCGCGGTGCGCAAGCGGGCGGCGAACGCTACGTTGTGGCATTGGCCGGAAACCCCAATACGGGCAAGAGCACGGTGTTTAACGCCCTTACAGGACTGAAACAGCACACCGGAAACTGGCCTGGAAAGACCGTGGGAAAGGCCGAAGGCTACTTCGCTTATCAAGGCGAAGGCTACCGCATCGTTGACCTTCCAGGCACTTACTCGCTCTCGTCTACTTCGGAAGACGAGGAAATTGCTCGCGACTTCATCCTCTTCGGACAGCCCGACGTTACGGTTATGGTGGCCGATGCCACCCGATTGGAGCGCAACATGAACCTGATTTTGCAAGTATTGCAGATTACCGACAAGGCCGTGCTGTGTGTTAACCTGCTGGATGAGGCCAAACGAAACAAGATAGACATCAACCTTAACGCCCTTTCGCGCCGTCTGGGCATCCCCGTTGTGGGGGCCTCGGCCCGTTCGGGGCAAGGTATCGACCAGCTTTTGGAAAGTATGCGCCAAGTGGCTGTGGGCGAATACAAGTGCCGCCCCCACCGCTCTACCAACCTTCCGCCGCATGCCGCGCCGCATGTCAAGGAGTTGGCGCGCAAAATAGCCGAGACACACCCCGACATTTCCAACGCCGAGTGGATTGCTTTCAGGCTAATCGAGGGCGACACAAACGTGAAAGAACGTTTCGGAAACGCCGAACTGAACGCACTTGCCGAAAAATTGCTGCTCGAAATTGGCAGTAACTTCCACGACTTGTGGGTGGAAGACATCTACACACAAGCGGGACAGATTTGCAGTGAGGTGGTTACGCAGGGCTACGAACGCGGACGACTGCCGCTAGACGTAAAGCTCGACCGCATACTTACCCACCGCATCTGGGGTTTCCCCATCATGTTGGCCTTGCTGTGCGGCGTGTTTTGGCTCACCATCATCGGCTCTAACTATCCCTCCGACTGGCTCAACCAACTCTTGGTGGGCATCATTCACCCTGCCCTACACGATGCTTTCGTGTCCAACGCCCCTTGGTGGCTCACGGGTTTGCTTGTAGACGGCGTTTACCTGGCCACGGCGTGGGTGGTATCGGTTATGCTGCCGCCAATGGCCATCTTCTTCCCCCTCTTCACCTTGCTCGAAGATTTCGGCTATCTGCCTCGCGTGGCCTTCAACCTCGACGAATTGTTTCGCCGTTCAGGTGCGCACGGCAAGCAGGCCTTAACCATGAGCATGGGTTTTGGCTGTAATGCGGCAGGCGTAGTGTCTACACGCATCATCGACAGCCAACGCGAACGGCTCATTGCCATCATCACCAACAACTTCTCGCTATGCAACGGCCGTTGGCCCACACAGATATTGTTGGCCACACTGTTTATCGGCGCAGCCGTTCCTGCACAATATAGCAGCATGGTTTCGCTGGTAGCGGTGATGACGGTGGTGCTTATGGGCGTTGGTTTCATGTTCGGCAGTTCGTGGTTGCTGTCGCGAACCATCCTTCGCGGCGAGGTTTCCACCTTCCATCTCGAACTTCCGCCCTATCGTCCACCCCAGTTTTGGCAAACGCTTTACACCTCTCTCATCGACCGCACGCTGATTGTGCTGTGGCGTGCCATTGTGTTTGCCGCTCCGGCAGGCGCACTGATATGGCTTTGTTGCAACATCCACGTGGCCGATGCCACCATTGCCCAGCATCTTATATCGCTACTCGACAAGCCCGGATGGCTTATGGGACTGAATGGTGTTATACTTCTGGCATACGTGTTGGCCATTCCCGCCAACGAGATTGTTATCCCAACGATAATGATGCTAACAATGCTGGTGTTGGGACAAAGCGACATGGGCGCAGCTGGCGTGCTGATGGAAGGAACCGAACAACAAACCAAACAAATACTGCTAATGGGCGGATGGAACGTGCTAACAGCCGTTTGCCTCATGGTGTTCTGCCTATTGCATCACCCATGTTCAACCACCATCTACACCATATATAAGGAAACGAAGAGTGCCAAATGGACTACCGTGGCCACTTTGTTGC
>CAUPVH010000439.1:0-2525 GCA_963514635.1 uncultured Prevotella sp.
GGTTAATGAGTTGGTAAGTTTTTGGGTTAATGAGTTTATAAGTTTTTGAGTTTATAAGTTTTTGAGTTTATAAGTTTTTGAGTTAATGAGTTTATAAGTTTTTGAGTTAATGAGTTGGTAAGTTTTTGAGTTAATGAGTTTATAATGTTTTGAGTTAATGGGGTCAAAAGCTTTTGAGTTGTGTAAGGCAATTTTTAAAGTAGGCCTTAATTTATATGTATGTAAGGTAATGAGTTGTGGAAACTGACGTAAAGTGGAGCATAACGAGCTGCTTAAAGGTTGAATGGGCTTTGCAGCTTTCTTTTTCCTTTCCATTCCGTTGCAGTTGTGAAATTAATTTACTAGCTTTGTTGCAGCATAACAGCCAACGCAGGAAAACCCTTCGCCCCTTTATGTTGGCATCCCAGTGTAAGAAAGCCTGTTGCAAATAACTAAGCGTACGTCTAAACAAAACGATTTGAGCATGAAAAAGACCATACTCGTAGCCATATTGGGTGTTCTACTCCTAACAAGCAGCCAGAAACATCCTGCCAAGAACATAAGCGTGAATAAACAAAAGATGGCATTGGCCCTCAATGCACAATACCATTTGGGCATATCTCCCGATTTGGTGTTGCCTTTTGATTTGGCTGGAATGGACTCGCTGCTTAGTGGCTACAAAGCGTTTTTTGATGTAACGCCAAGCGACTCGGCAGGAGAAGAAGAGGAAGAAGAGGAAGAAGAAGAGATATGTGTTGTCGGAAAAATGGTGGACATCTACATACCATACGCCTTTAACGACTTGGTGAAACACGGCTTTAAGCCCATATCTAACGAACAATTTGAACAGCGATTGGCAGAATTGGGTATAGACTCGATGCAAAGAAAGAACCTGCCCTACGTTTTCGACCACCAACATTACTTTACTATTCCTAGCTGCGTGCGGGGGTGGTCGGACAGGACAGAAAGCGAGAGGAAGTCTTTAAACGATGAAAACTACGTTAAGTTTAGTTGCATGAACGATTTCTTTATTAAGGGCTACAACTTTATTTCGTCTCCTCCGATGGACATAGAGAGTGTACGGCAAATACACGGGAATATGTGTTTTAGGTTAAGTAACGACATCATACATATTAATCGTTTCTTGTTTAACAACGACAAGGAAAGTTTCCTGTGGTTGTGTAAGTATGCCCCGTTATGGCTGAAAGACCTCTTCGTAACATACGGATACGACAAGAATGAACTGATTAACAGGCAGATGTTAAAGCAAATGATGCAGGAGTTGAAGAGCGACATGTGGTACTCGGACTTACGAGAAACAAGATTGGGATTTATGTATAACACCTTTGCGCGCAAAATCTATACGCAAAAACCATACGTAGCCATACGCGAAGGGTTGTTTAAGACGCTTTTGCAACTTCCTACGAGCGATAAAAACAGCCTATGGATGGATGTACTCGACCTTTATGGCGAAACCTTGCTGAAAAAAGACCTCTCGAATTGTGCCTATTGGTTTTCGTTGTTCACAAAAAACGAACGCTATATGATTGCGGCGTACACTGCATACTACCTTATTAAGCTTAGGGAGAAGTACAACCGCAAAGGCGCTCCCTTTTATGATGATGCACTGCGCAACGACAACCGTTTCAGGCAATATTTAGAAAAGCAGCATTACTTCAACCTGCCTGGCTTTGATAAGATGAGCGAGAACATTCTCAACTACAACAAAGCTGTTGGGTAATAACGCTGTTCGTGGCCATCAGTGTGCGTTTTTCATCCACAGTCAGGCGGGGCGTTAAAAGGTTGGCACGGATGGGCTAAAAACGAAAAGCACGGGGTGCGGAGTGGGGGAGTGCAAGGCCCATTTAACCCCGATGTTGTCCCGAAACAACACTGCCTATGGCGGGCAGTTGGGCCTTAGTGGCGGGTAAAATAATAAAAAATAAAAAAAAAAAGGCAATGAAAATATTTTTTTTTTTTGCCCCTTCGCTATTTGTCTGCACACGTGGGAGTGCGCAGGCGGATAGTGCTTATCATCAGGAAGGAATGGATTTGGTGCAGTACCTTGACGTTAGGGACTTTGAGGTGAGCCAAAATTGTTTGGGTGATTATGAGTTTCAGGCCGGCGATAGGTCGGTAAGGCAATATAAGTGGCGAGATTCTGATGGGAAATTTGTTGGTTATATTGAGACGAGTAACGAACTTCGCACGCCGTATAGCTACTATTACAATTACGACACAAAAGGAAGATTGCGCTACTTGTCCGTGTCTTTCGATGGGTTTAGTATAGGTAACTCGTATCGCTACGACTCGTTAGGGCGTATAACGGAAATAATAGATCACAGCAAACCTTATAAGTTTAAGCTGAACGACCTCATTGAGAAGATGAGTGGCGAGTATGGATGCGACCTGCTGAATAAGAAAAGGCTTGTTTGGGTGCATCGCTCTGAGGGCGAGAGAGACCTAAAAAAGCCGTGGTACTCGGTGTTTTACCTAGAACATGTACGTTCGCACCATGGTGACAAATACCTGATAGACGGCACAAC
>CAUPVH010000440.1:0-2523 GCA_963514635.1 uncultured Prevotella sp.
CTTCATGCCAAGCAGGTGTCGGGCAAGCCGCTTTGCATTCATGTACATGCCACCGACTTCGACCGTTCGCGCGGAAAGGTAAACCCAACGGTTTATTCAATCGAGAAAGATGGTATGGACAACGCCGATTGCATCATGTGCGTGTCTGAACTTACTCGCCAAACGGTTATCAACCAATACCATCAAGACCCGCGTAAGTGTTTTACCGTACACAATGCCGTATATCCTTTGGCGCAAGAACTGCAAGATATTCCGCGCCCAAATCACGATGATAAGGAGAAGGTTGTAACCTTCCTTGGGCGTATCACCATGCAAAAGGGACCCGAATACTTTGTCGAAGCGGCCACTATGGTGTTGCACCGCACCCGAAACGTGCGTTTCTGTATGGCTGGTTCGGGCGACATGATGGACCAAATGATTTATCTTGCAGCCAATCGCGGCATTGCCGACAGGTTTCATTTCCCTGGATTTATGCGCGGTAAGCAGGTCTACGAGTGTCTAAAAGCCTCAGATGTATATGTGATGCCGTCTGTAAGCGAACCCTTTGGCATTTCGCCACTCGAGGCCATGCAATGCGGCACGCCCTCTATCATTTCCAAACAAAGTGGTTGCGCAGAGATATTGACCAATTGTATCAAGGTAGACTATTGGGATATTCACGCCATGGCCGACGCCATTTATTCCATCTGCCACAACGATAGCTTGTTCCATTATCTCCAAGAAGAGGGGAAGAACGAGGTAGACCAAATTACTTGGGAGAAAGTTGGCCTTTGGATACGCACGCTTTACGAGAGAACAATTAACAAGAACTAATGCAGCCTTTAAAACAATAAAACGATGAAAACGATATGTTTATATTTTGAGATACACCAAATTATCCATCTCAAGCGGTACAGATTCTTCGATATTGGTACCGACCACTACTATTACGACGACTTCGAGAACGAACGAACCATAACCGACATTGCCGAACGCTCATACATGCCTGCGTTAAATGCGCTACTCGACATGATTAAGGCTAACGGCAAGTACTTCAAGGTTGCCTTCTCGCTTTCAGGTGTGGGTATCGAGCAATTGGAAATGCACGCACCGCAAGTGCTGGATAAGCTGCAAGAACTAAACGACACGGGCTGTGTAGAATTCTTGGCCGAACCTTATTCGCATGGTTTGGCATCGCTCATCAACGAAGACAGTTTTGAGGCCGAAGTGAAGAAGCAATGCCAAAAGATAAAGGAATACTTCGGACAAGAGCCCAAGGTATTGAGAAACTCTTCGCTCATCTATAACGACGACATTGGGCTGAAAGCCTCGCTCATGGGCTTTAAGGGTATGTTAACCGAGGGTGCTAAGCATGTGCTGGGCTGGAAGTCGCCCCATTACCTCTACCATTGCAACATGGCCCCCAATCTCAAACTGCTCTTGCGCGACGTTCGTTTAAGCGATGACGTGTCGCTACGTTTTAACAACAGCGAGTGGGACGAGTATCCACTCTTCGCAGATAGCTATATTGGCAAGATTGCTGCGTTGCCCGAAGAGGAACAAGTTATCAATATCTTTATGGAACTTTCGGCTTTGGGCATTGCTCAGCCCTTGTCCAGCAACATCTTAGAGTTCCTAAAAGCCATACCCGTTTGTGCCAAACAAGCAGGAATAACCTTCTCAACTCCCTCCGAGATATGTGCAAAGATGAAGAGCGTAGCCGCATTGGACGTTCCTTACGCCCTGTCGTGGATCGACGAAGAGCGCGATGTGAGCAGTTGGTTGGGTAACCCCATGCAACGCGAGGCATTCAACAAGCTGTATAGCGTGGCCGATAGGGTGAGAATTGCCAACGATTCGCGCATTAACCAAGATTGGGACTACCTGCAAGCCTCCAATAACTTCCGCTTTATGACCACCAAGAATACTGGTGTGGCCATCGACCGCGGCATTTACAGCAGTCCGTTCGACGCTTTCACCAATTACATGAATATCCTTGGCGACTTCATCAATAGGGTAAACAGCCTATATCCCGAAGACATCGACAACGAAGAACTTAATGGCTTGCTCACAACCATCAAGAACCAAGGCGATGAAATTGAAATGAAAGAAAAGGAGATTGTTCGTTTGCAAACCAAAATTGCTAAGATTGAGGCCGAAGACGATAAACTCCGCGCCATGCTGGATAAAGGTGAGGTGAAACCAAAAGCGAAACGTGCTACTGCCAAAAAAGCCGCCCCTAAAAAGGAAGGCAAGTAAAAAGGCAATAAGATAGCATAACATTCTTCCTGCATACATTTTACCAGTTGTTTTCGGTGCAACAAAATTCTTTTAGCACCCAACCAGCTAGGTAAATTATTTATTGCGCGAGCTTAGGCATTGTCCTAGGCTCGCGTTTTGCGTTCTGTCGTCTGCAATGTAAAATATTACTATCACTTACTTGTTTACATTTTCGCCTGTCTTCCATTCTTAATTGTCCAGAAACTTTGGTGTTGTTGCTTTAATGTTGTAACTTTGTATCACGCAAAACCATATAGATAGAAT
>CAUPVH010000441.1:0-2516 GCA_963514635.1 uncultured Prevotella sp.
CTTTAATAATTTGCTAATCAAGCACCAACAGCATGAGCCAATACATTTTATTTACAGCAAAAGACAACACAGGATTCTGTGGAATTGAAGGCATGCCATTCTACCAAAAACATGCGAAAATCCTATTTGAAATTAGCATTGACTGTGAGATATGCACGTTTCCAAGTTTCGACCAATTGTGCATGGATGCTCAGGATGCGCTATTAGGTGGTACACCAATCAGCAATACCACACTTTTCTGTTTCATACACACCCTGAAAGACGAAGAATTCTATTCTTGGTACGGCTCAGAATGTGGCGATTTAACCGAGTTCAGCAGTTTCAACGCGCTTGTTAATCACATTGAAAAGAGCCTAACCACGGCATCAGGAGAATTTTATATACACTATAAGAAGAGTAACAACACACCTACTCCAATATAAAGTAAAGAGTTGGCAAGTCGAACAAAATTATAACCCTGCGATGAAACCACGACAAATACCAAGAATTGAGGTTAATTTCAACGAATTAGTTGAAGATTTTCAAGTGCTACTATCAAAAGAAGACAGTCTCATTGATTGCGATGGAAACATCATTGTACTACAAGAAGGGTTGGAGATTGAGGTTTTTGAACCTGACTTTGACGAGAACAATAAAAGGGACGACATTGAAGCAAGAGGTTATGCCACAAGATACAATAATCCATTATACGAACAAGTGAAGTGGTGTTGCAAAATAGATGAAAAAGGGTTCACCCATTCAAAGGGATGAATCAAAACTAAATCACACCACACCTGCAAAACATTGAAGTAGTCAACACTGAGCAGCACATGCTGCTGTCATTGCTGCCCACCATAAAACACCTCATGCGCGAAGGGTTTACAAGTCAAAATAACCTACAAAACTACTTCTTTTTCAATCGTGCAAATTCCTTTTTAGCCTTGTCTAACTGCTTTCTGAAGGCCTCATCAGCATGCAGGCGCGCCACGGCAGCACTTGCAGCAAGGCGTGCAGCATCTACATCGCTCTGATAATGAAAGCCGGCAATCACCCTACTTTCGCCATATTCGTAGCCACGCACAAGTATCTCGTCTTGTCTTTCGGGGTTAATCTCGGCCAAAACCAGGGCCATAGCCCAGCCGCGAGCCGTATGACCAGAGGGGAAAGAGCCTGTATAGCGCAGTTCTTCCTCTTCGTGTGGCACGGCCGTACCCTCTCCAAACTGCACGTATGGGCGCTTACGCATGTATTTCTTCTTCGCACTACGCACCGAAAGGCTGCCATCGTTCTCCACTCGCTCCATTAAATAGTGCAGTTCAGGCGTTGTTTGCTTGCTAATTGGCATACCGAACGCCTCTGAAAAGCCATAAAGTACGGAGTCGATGTCAACAGATGCATCGTAAATGGCTTGCTTTCCACGCGCTGTATTGCGCATAGACTTGCCCCATTGATAGCGATTAAAGTCGTTAAGGTATGCAATGCTCGACGTATCGGGCGGCGTAGGGATGAACTTTGTGGCATCGGCAAAATCCGTTTTATTTAGAAACGAAGGCCAACGATTAGCCTTAGACGTTTCTTGAGCGTTCAAACACAACGTGCCCCATAGGGCAACGAAGATAAAAGCTGTTCTCTTCATTATGGTTTTCCGTTAAGTGTAATCTATAAATTAGTCTTTTCCAACACCTGCGCAATAACTTCGGGAAAGTGAGTTTGCTCCAACTGGTGTACTTTCTCGGCAATATCGTCGGGCGTATCGCTGCCTGTTAAAGGCGTAGAATATTGTGCAACAATCTCGCCAGCATCGCAATCGTCGCTCACCCAATGGATGGTGATGCCCGTTTCTTTCTCTCCTGCGGCCTTAACCGCCTCGTGAACATGGTGCCCATACATGCCTTTTCCGCCGTATTTAGGCAGCAAGGCGGGATGAATGTTGAGCATACGTTGGTGAAAAGCAGCGACAAGGAAGGGCGGAATCATCAATAAGAAACCGGCCAAGACAATGAAATTCACCTCGTGCGCATTCAACAAGTCCATCACTTTGGTTTCATCGTTAAACTCGGCTTTGGTTAATACGGCCGTAGGCACATGGTGGTTCTTGGCCCTAACAAGGGCATAGGCATCGGGCTTGTTGCTCAACACCAAGGCGATATGCACGTTGGCATCATCAGCAAAGTGCCTGATGATGTTCTCGCAGTTGGTTCCGCTGCCCGAAACAAAGATGGCAATGTTGGTCATAGGGTTTGTATATGCTTTATTGTTTACGTTGGTTAATGTTGTTCTCTGTACAAAAAGCGCATGTAAAAACGCCTGCCGTAAGCCTACATAGGCCCGAAAAAGGCAGAAAAGGCTGGCTTATAATCTGCGTTCAATCACTCTATTCGTCGCCCTCGTCCTCATCGTCGAACCCGAACATCACGGGATCTACAAAAGCATCTAATGCGCGACGTTCCTTTTTCGTTGGTCGCCCCGTACCGTGCGCCCTATCTATAAAGCCACTGATGCGGCTCATCTGCAACAGTTCGTACTGCTTTGGGTCG
>CAUPVH010000442.1:0-2511 GCA_963514635.1 uncultured Prevotella sp.
GCCTATTGCCGACCAATCCGCGCACTTACCGCATTTGAGAAGTGGATAAGAAGATGGGCGAGGCGACACGCTCGGCTAACTTTCGTAGGCCGAAAGTGCCGCTTCGCCGCATTAACTATTGCTTGTTGTTATTTCTTCCAAGCGTCGATGATGCCCTTGAAGTCGGCGCATTTCAATGCTGCACCGCCGATAAGGCCGCCATCGATGTTGGGTTTGGCAAACAGTTCGGGTGCATTGCTGGGCTTTGCACTGCCGCCATAGAGGATGGAAGTGTTCTCGGCAACCTCGTTGCCATACTTTTCGGCGATTACCGAACGAATGAAGGCGTGTATCTCTTCGGCTTGTTCGGCCGTTGCAGTCTTGCCTGTACCGATGGCCCAGATGGGTTCGTAGGCTACGATAACGTTGGCAAACTCTTCGGCAGAGAGGTTAAACACCGAACCTTCAAGTTCTGCTTTCACCACGTCGTTTTGCTTATTGGCCTCGCGTTCTGCCAAAGTCTCGCCGATGCAGAATATCACCTTCAAGCCGTTTTTAAGTGCCAACAACACTTTTTCTTTCAAGATTTCGGGTGTTTCGTTGTAATATTCGCGACGTTCAGAGTGTCCGAGGATAACATATTGTGCGCCCGTGCTCTTCACCATCTCGGCCGAAACCTCGCCAGTGTATGCTCCCTTTTCCTTGTCTGCGCAGTTTTCGGCGCCCAAGCCAACGAGTTGGCTATCCAAAACGCCAGCTACGCTAGGCAAATGAATGAAAGGTGTGCAGATGATAACGTCGCAATTGGGTTTGTCGGCGGCCAAAGCGTCGTTCACTTCCTTTGCCGAGGCCAGGCCTTCTTGCAGGTTCAGGTTCATTTTCCAGTTACCTGCTACGATCTTTTTTCTCATTTTTCTTTTTTTCTTTAAGAGTGTATATAGTTTATTGCGTTTTCTTTGTTTCTTTATCCATTTGGTCCATGCCCACAGACGGTCGGCCAAGGTGAGCAAGAACAGCGGGAACACGAACCAAAGCACTATTTTGGTGATGCGTGTCGTTACGCTGGTGGGGTCTATTTTGCCGATGCTAAGCTCGTCTAGTGGGGCGTTCAGCGTTTCTTGTTTGGGCAAGGCGTTGTGGCTCCATTTGTTAATCACCACCCCGTCTTTAATAAGCATCAGCCCAGGATTGCTCCTTATCATCGTTTTCAGCGTAGTGCCGTCGGTGATGTAGAAAGGATATTCGGCCCCTGTGAGGTCTTGCCAGCGGCTGATAGCGGCTTTTCCGCTGGCTGTTAGGCACATCATGGGAACGTTATGCCGTTTGGCGTACTCGTATATTCGGTCTATCGCACCGAAGTTGGTGTCGTCGGCTTGCTCTAAGAAAGGCGAAATCAGCAAGAAAGTGTAGCCCTTACGGCTCAAAACGTCTTCCGTTATGTCGTTGCCTGTGGCCTCGTCGGTAATGGAGAAGTCGTGAATGGGCGGCACATAGCCTTCTTCGGTTTGCACGGTCTTGCTGTCTACGAAGGTCCAGGTGGAGTCTGGGTAGTTGTTTAGCGTAAACTCGCGCGTTTCTCCGTTCTTGCTTAGAACGAAGGTTGTTTCGAATTTGGGTTGCTTTGCATCGGCAGGAATTTCCATTCCCTTACGAATGTCGGCCCCGATGTGGTATGGACGGAAGTCGAATGGGGGCAGCGTGTATAGGCTCCACGCGCTCGACACGATGATAAAGAACAGCGTATAGTTGGTAACAATCCATTGATTGGTCTTTGAAATGAACCTCACCATGCGCAACGGCCATCTTGCCACCACTAAGGCGGCCAGCAACAGCACGATGTTTTTTGCCAAAGTCTGTCCGTTGGTGAGCCGAATGGCATCGCCGAAACAGCCACAATCCTTTACAGGACTGGCGAAATATATCCACACCGTGATGAGTGTCATCATGCCAATAAAGCCCAACAGCAGCTTTGAAACCAAGCGACGCTGTATGGCGAAGAGCAGATACACGCCCAAAGCGAACTCTGTGGCTGCCAAGGCAACGGATGAGAAGAGCGTGAACCAGTCGGAAACGATGTCTGAAAGGCCAGTGGCCACCAGGTAATCGTTTATCTTATATTGTGTGCCAAGTGGGTCGATGGCCTTCACATAGCCCGACAACACGAAGGTTGTGGCTATCAAAAGCCTACACACATTGGTAAGTATATATATCAGTCGTTTCACGTTCTAAATGCTATTGCCCTGTTCGTGTGGCCGGCACGATTGGTTATCGCTTTGGGATAAATCGCTTTGCATGCCACACACACGGTCTTTACAGTACTGCCTACTCTTTTAGTTTAATGGCTCCAAACACTGCATAGTTAATGATGTCCATATAGTTGGCGTCGATGCCTTCGCTGACAAGGGTGTCGCCTTCTAAATCTTCCATTTCCTTTATGCGTTGCAGCTTAGTTAGTATCAAGTCGGTATAGCTGCTAACGCGCATCATTCGCCACGCCTCGTCGTAGTCGTGGTTTTTTTTAAGCATCAGTTG
>CAUPVH010000443.1:0-2504 GCA_963514635.1 uncultured Prevotella sp.
CGCATCTTTATCGGTATTGGGTTTGTTGTCTACGTATCCGTAGGCAAATTCACGCAATTCCCAGAACGTTGTAGCAGGGTTTTGTGTGGCATTTTTAGGCAGAAGGCTACCCTTATAGGTAATTTTAGATGGCATCCACAAGGGATAATACTCTTGTGCATGGTACTTATTTCTCTCCACTTTACCGCTACCACCCTTGTTATCTGTCCACGGAATGTCTTGCATGGGTGCAGAGGTATAGGTCACTTCATAACCATATACCACCCTGTTAGGCGTTTCATCATCGGCACTTCCACGCAGTTCGTACCACGGGTCGTCGGCAATACCATTGCGGTTAACGTCTTTCGACACCATTACAATACCAGGTTCGCTGCTGTTTTGAAAGGCGTTGCCCTCAATAGCGAAGTCTTTTTTGCCAGCGATATTGGCCACACTATGGTCGAAATGGAAAGTTACCGAACCGCCAAAAGCACCAAGCGTAATCGTTTTACGATTATTGTTGGCCAGGCTCTCGGTGCATTTCTGTGCCATCTTGGCTGCATCATCGCCTTTTTTGTATGCAGGCATCGTGTTTACAAACTGACCAGGAGCAGGCGAATAGTCAACTACTTTGTAGATGTATTGACTAGGCGTGCCCTGCTTGAAATACTGCTGTGCGGTGGCCTTTGCGCCTATAAGCGTTAAAGCAACCACGAAAAGTAAAGCTTTCTTCATATTATGTGAGTTTATGAGTTTGTGAGTTATTGTAGTTATTGAGTTGATGAGTTTGTGAGCTTGTGAGTTATTGAGCTTATAAGCTGTTAAGTTATTGAGTCTTTGATTTTTTTTTGCGCATGAGTTTGCGTGTTCATCGAGTTAAATACACAAAACTTATTGGCTAAAAAAACTCAAAAGTTCACTATTTATATACGAATGTGGCATGCCCAGGAATGTCGCCTGTTTGCACCGACCAATCGAATGTTCCATCAGGCTTAAAGTGCAAAAGGCTGCCACTCGAAACGTAGTTCTTTGCATCCATTAGGTAAAAGTCGCGTTCAGTAGGGTTCACCATGATGCCATAAGGCATCGTGATAGCCTTGATTTGGGGAGCAGAAAACAAGTTGGTTTCGATGGTTTGGTGGGTTCTTACGTTTATAAGTCCATAGCTGATGGTGTTTGTTGCGGTGGCACTGTTCCATGCCGAGCCATAATAATATAAGGAGTCGCCAACGATTGAAAGCCCCGAAACGGGCGTGTCGATGCTGTCTATCACCTCGTAAAGCTGATTGTGCCCCTTGTAGAGCCAATAAATGCGCGATGGAACGTCGTTGTAGTTTCCGCGCGACGTTACCCAAATTTGCCCATAATGGTCTACTTGGCAATGGTGCAAATTAAGTCCCACCTTTATTTTCCTTATCTCCTTAAAGGTGGTAAGGTCTATTTCGCTCAGTGTATTGTCGTAATTTGGTGCGCGATAGCCTCCACTATTGGCCACATAAAGCTTGTTGTCGACAATGCAAAGTTCTTCGGGCTGATAGCCTACCACCACCGAATCTTTCTTTTTAAAGTCCACCGTGTCTACCTTATACACCATTCCCAAGGGCGCATCTTTGTCTAACTTCACGGGTCCTACATACGAAGACACGTAGGCAAAGCCGTCTTTAAAAGCCAAGTAACGGCAGTTGGGTATATTAATCTGCGTAATTCGCTTGCAGCTATCGGCCGTGGCCACTTCCACCTTGTTAGAAACATTAACCACAATCCATAGCTTGCTGCCATATATCTTGATGTCGTTGCCCACATCGCCCAATTCTTTCACCACGTTGGGGTTGCGTTCCGAGTAGATATTGCGTAGGTAATGCACCGTCGGCTTGTTCTCGTCGAGGTCCAAAAAGTCTATCGATGCCTTGTTGCTACCCATGTTACCCTCGTTCAATACGTACATGCCCACGATGTCGCCACGTGTGGGTGCCACGCCCGTGTCTTGGTTTTGAGAGGGAATGATGTAAAAGTCTTCGCGACACGAACAAACCACCGCGAGTATCAGGCATGCGAAATAGAAGATCGAAAATCGTTTCATTGTTGTTGCGGGTGTTAAAGGGTGATGTCTATTGAGATAGCATAGTTGCGCTTGGGCATGGGATAATTCAGTATCACATCGTAGTCTTGGGCAAGCAAGTTGTTCACTTCTGCCGTTAGTTTGCACCGAAGTTTTTGCCAATTAAAGGCGTAAACAAGCGAGAGGTCACTGGTGTACCATGCCGGCATGTAGTTATACACGATGTTTTCTTGTTGGTTATATCGTTTGCCGGCATAGATAAAGCTGTAATTCAGTTGCCATTGCTTGTAGTTTGCACCTACAATGGCCGAACCGCTATGCCAAGGAATGTAGGGTATTTGGTGCTTGTAATACGAGTCGGAAGGGTTGGTTACGTCCCTTGCCTGCTGATAAGTGTATTGCAAACGCCCCGTAAACGAAAGCTCAGGCGAAGGCTGCATGATTGTTTCGGCTTGCAGGTCGATGC